>NZ_LZHR01000107.1:0-3466 GCF_001690675.1 Gilliamella sp. Occ4-3 | reverse complement strand
TTTTATAAAAAGAATATATAACTAAAAAAAATTCATAAAAAAACCACTCGCATAAACGAGTGGTTTGTATTGATAAGCTTATTTCGTACTGACGAAAAGAATTACATCATTCCGCCCATACCACCCATGCCACCCATACCACCCATACCACCAGCAGCACCTAAGTCAGCCTTATCATCTTTAGGTAAATCAGTTACCATACATTCAGTTGTGATCATAAGGCCGGCAACTGAAGCAGCATATTGTAATGCACTACGTGTTACTTTAGTTGGATCTAAAATACCCATTGCAATCATATCACCATATTCTTCAGTTGCGGCATTGTAACCATAGTTACCTTTACCACCTTTAACGGCATTAACAACAACAGATGCTTCTTCACCACAGTTAGTAACGATTTGACGTAATGGAGCTTCCATCGCACGAAGTGCAACTTTGATACCAACGTTTTGATCTTCGTTTGCACCCTTAAGTTCTGAAATAGTAGTTGCGGCACGGACAAGAGCAACACCACCACCGGCTACAACACCTTCTTCAACAGCTGCACGAGTTGCATGTAATGCGTCTTCAACACGAGCTTTTTTCTCTTTCATTTCAACTTCAGTTGCCGCACCAACTTTAATTACAGCAACACCGCCAGCAAGTTTCGCTACGCGTTCTTGAAGTTTCTCTTTATCATAGTCAGAAGTTGATTCTTCGATTTGTTTACGAATTTGTTCAACGCGAGCATTAATTAATGACTCCTCACCAACACCATCAATGATAGTTGTGTTGTCTTTATTGATTACAACACGTTTTGCTTGACCTAAATCTTCAAGAGTTGTCTTTTCAAGTTCTAAACCAATTTCTTCTGAAATTACAGTACCCGCAGTTAAGATTGCAATATCTTGTAACATTGCTTTACGACGATCACCAAAGCCAGGAGCTTTAACAGCTGCAACTTTAACAATGCCACGCATAGTATTCACAACTAATGTTGCAAGTGCTTCGCCTTCAACATCTTCTGCAATAATCAATAAAGATTTACCAGCTTTAGCTACAGCTTCAAGCACTGGTAATAATTCGCGGATGTTAGAGATTTTTTTATCGGCTAATAAAATATATGGGCTATCTAATTCAACAGTTGCAGTTTCAGGTTTATTGATAAAGTATGGCGATAGGTAACCACGATCAAACTGCATACCCTCAACAACATCAAGCTCATCTTGTAAACCAGTGCCATCTTCAACTGTAATAACACCTTCTTTACCTACTTTTTCCATTGCCTGAGCAATTAAAGTACCAACAGTTTCATCAGAGTTAGCTGAAATTGTACCTACTTGAGCAATGGCTTTAGAATCAGCGCATGGTGCAGATAATTTTTTAAGCTCTTCAACAGCAGCAACAACTGCCTTATCAATACCACGTTTTAAATCCATTGGATTCATACCAGCAGCAACAGCTTTTAAACCTTCATTAACAATCGCTTGAGCAAGAACAGTTGCAGTAGTTGTACCATCACCTGCTGCATCATTTGCTTTAGATGCGACCTCTTTAACCATTTGTGCACCCATATTTTCGAATTTATCTTCTAATTCGATTTCGCGAGCAACAGAAACACCATCTTTAGTAATGGTTGGTGCGCCAAAAGATTTATCTAATACTACATTACGTCCTTTTGGACCTAATGTTACTTTAACTGCATCGGCTAATACATTAACGCCTTTAAGCATTTTGGCGCGAGCGTCATTACCAAATTTCACATCTTTAGCTGCCATCTTCGTATTTCTCCTAAATTCTGTATATAAATTAAATTAGTTGTCAGTTATGCTTGTACAATCGCTAAAATATCGCTTTCAGATAAGATAAGCACTTCTTCATTATCGATTTTCTCTGTTTTAACGCCGTATCCTTCATTAAAAATTACGATATCTCCTACTTTAACATCTAGCGGCTGTACTTGACCATTTTCTAAAATGCGACCATTACCAACAGCTAAAACTTCTCCGCGAGTTGATTTACCTGCTGCCGAACCAGTTAAAACAATACCACCAGCTGATTTTGATTCTACTTCTTTACGTTTAATGATCACACGATCATGCAATGGACGAATTTTCATTAGTTATCTCCTAGCACTAATTTTTAATTAAGATAATTATTAACAGAAATCATAGAACTATGATTTTTTAATGTAGTGCACAATATATGGGGATTATTTTAAATTCTTCAAGAGAACAAATTTAGAAAAAAGTCTAACTGATTATTTATTAATCATCTTTCTGTTTAAATTCACCCTCAATAATATCACCCTCTTGATAATGCATTTGTGATGAAGAAAATTTTGATCTTATTGGCATTTTTCGAACAATAAATTCCACGATATGATCTTGTACATGGGGTATTAATAAGATTGCACCTAAAATATCAGTTAAAAAACCTGGAATAAGCAAGAAAAAACCGGCAAAAAGCAAAGCTACACTTCTAATTACTTCATTTTTATAGCTTTGATTGTTAGCTATTTTTTGTTGCATAATACTAAGATTTTTCAACCCTTGAGTTTTAACTAACGAGAAACCAAGAATAGATGTTGCAATAATACAAATTAAAGCAAGAAAAATACCAATTGAATTTGCAACAGCTATAAAAACACTGATTTCAAAATAAACATAAATAAAAAAGAGAATAAAACCAACAAATCGCATATAACAATCCTATAAGCACAAAGGGATAATATTAGAAATTAGCTATTAATATGAAGATGATTAGCTAATTTTCAACCAAGCAATAAATATTTTTTAAAAAATTTTACAAAAGGGATTGACTGACACTTACAAATCGTGTTTAATGTGCATCCATTGTTGCCCGGATAGCTCAGTCGGTAGAGCAGGGGATTGAAAATCCCCGTGTCCGTGGTTCGATTCCGCGTCCGGGCACCAATCACCAAATTCTAAGACCTGCTTCTAGCAGGTTTTTTTATGCCTAAAGCCTTTTCAAATAAGCCTTTCACCTTGTTTCACTACTCAACAGTGTTCAACTGGAATTACCCCAAATCAAGTGAAAAATCGGATACAAACCCGGATACATTTGGTTCGATAATGGCGTGTATCCATAAAATGGCTTTAAAGCCTTTGTTTGCAAGGATTATAGAGAATTGCTTGCCAAGTGATTATGTGTTCATTATTTGTACTATTACTTTCAATTAATACCGTTACTACTTTATTCTTTTTGTAAATATTTATTTACATTACGCTGGTTGTTTGATCATAAGATAATTATGCAGTATTCATCTCCACCCATTCATATTCTGATGAATTGATCGTTTTATGAGAATAAGATTCTTACGTTAGCGTTTCACTATTTTACAAAGTCAAATATTAATTTTTATCGAATGTTTTCGATGTTTTATTGAGACTAAAGACAAGATAAAAAAATAATCATTAAAGGTTAATTAATATTATTATATAAAAGAAAATTATTAGATAAATAA
>NZ_LZHR01000106.1:0-13974 GCF_001690675.1 Gilliamella sp. Occ4-3 | reverse complement strand
CCCTAGCTAGGAAAAGGCGAAAAAACAGCGGTAATGGTAAGCCAATAGAGTCTTCGGTATGGCGCCAAGTTGAAAAATACCTCATGCTTTATTACAGCCCAGAGCAGATTGCTGCACGTTTAAAGAAAGTCAGCGTCCAATCAATCTATAACTATCTTTATCAAAATAAAGCGCGCTATGAACAATTCAAACCTTATCTAAGACGAAAAGGCAAAGCCTATAGGCATTGTAAGGCACCGAGTATTAAAGAAGGAGACCGCCGATATAAACGGTCAATTAAACAACGTCCAAGTTATGTAGAAAGCCGGAAAACGCGAGGACATTGGGAGGGAGATACGATTATTAGCCGTAAAGACAAGCAAGCATTGGTGACATTAGTTGAACGCAAAACAGGGCTAGTATTAATTGGGCGCCTCAATCAACGTACCGCCTCCGAAACGAGAGATATGATAATAAAATTGCTAACGCCGTTTAAAAAAATGGTTAAAAGCATCACCTTTGATAATGGAACCGAATTTAATTATCATCATGCTATTGAGCATTATTTAAATACTACCGTGTACTTTGCGGAGCCTTATAAAAGCTGGCAAAGAGGCACAAATGAAAACACCAATGGCTTAATACGTCAGTTTATACCTAAGTCAGCGGCCATTTCATTAGTTGACGACAAACAGATAAAGAAAATACAATATCTATTGAACACACGCCCAAGAAAACGGCATAAGTTTAAAAGCCCTGCCGATTTTTATTCTAAGGAGTTAAGACGAATTGCACTTCATGGTGTAATCTAGGAATTCAATCCGAAAAATAAAATGTTTTTTAAACAGCTGCATTAAACAATATCTATTGTAATTCTTAGAATTTATTGCATATTACGTTTATTCTATAATAAATTTAGTTCAACAGACTAAAAAAACAGCTATTTTTTTATTTTTTTACTTGATACAAAGCGATTTGACAGTTAATATTTGCGTGTTTCAAGTATACGCCCGTAGCTCAGTTGGTTAGAGCATCACCTTGACATGGTGGGGGTCAGTGGTTCGAGTCCACCCGGGCGTACCATATGATGGTCTATTTAAAATTATCCAAATAAGTCAGATTATCATCTATTCAATTAAAATTCAGCTGTATTAAGCCCTAGCCATACCCCCTATTACTGATATGAGAAAAATAGTCAAAATAAACATCGTAAAAAATTACCTAACCTGTACTAATTTATATTTGCTTCATTAATTTATTTTTAGTTTATCATAACAATGACCTTATAAAACTGGTACTAATTAGTGTAGCCGATCCAGAATTTGTTGATTTAAAGTCATATATTTTGTAATAACATATTTTTTAACAAAAATTCAATTTTAGAATCTTGGCGATTACTAACATTTATAAAAAACTCCTACAAACAAAGATCACCTTATAGCTCAAATGAATATCATTATAATAATTAATTAGTACCATCTTTTTAGGTAGTATTTATAATGATAAATATGATTAAGTAATTAGAGAGAGTTTCTCTTGAGCTAATTGAAACTAAAGAAGGACTTTATTATGAGTAAGATTTTTGATGATAATTCACAAACTATTGGGTATACACCATTAGTGAGATTAAAGCATTTTGGTCACGGTAATATTTTAGCCAAAGTTGAGTCTCGCAATCCAAGTTTTAGCGTCAAATGCCGCATTGCCTCAAACATGATTTGGGATGCTGAAAAGCGTGGTTTATTAACTACTGATGTTGAATTAATTGAACCAACAAGTGGTAATACTGGGATTGCACTTGCAGCTGTAGCCGCTGCTCGAGGCTATAAACTAACGTTAACCATGCCTGAAAGCATGAGTATTGAACGCAGAAAGCTACTAAAAGCCTTAGGAGCTAACTTAGTATTAACTGAAGCTGCTAAAGGTATGAAAGGTGCAATCGAAAAAGCAGAGGAAATGATGGCAAGGGATCCTAAAAAGAACCTGATGCTACAACAATTTAGTAATCCTGCTAATCCAGAAATTCACGAAAAAACAACGGGTCCTGAAATTTGGCAAGATACCGATGGTAAAGTCGATATTTTTATTGCTGGAGTAGGAACGGGCGGTACATTTACAGGTGTAACACGTTATATCAAAAAAACGCAGGGTAAAAATATAACTGCTGTTGCCATTGAGCCAACCAACTCACCAGTAATCAGTCAAACACTAGCAGGTGAACCAATTAAGCCGGGACCTCACAAAATTCAAGGTATTGGAGCTGGTTTTATTCCTGCAAATCTTGATTTAAGTTTAATTGATGTGGTGGAAAAAGTATCAAATGAAGAAGCGATCAAAACAGCCCGTAATTTGATGGAAAAAGAAGGTATTTTAGCAGGAATTTCATCTGGTGCCGCCGTTTATGCTGCCGATCGATTAGCAAAATTACCAGAAAATGCTAATAAAACTATTGTAGTCATTTTACCTTCTTCTGGTGAACGCTACTTAAGTACTGACTTATTTAGTGGCATGTTTACTGAAAAAGAGCTCGGTTAAATTCCAAATAGGATTAAACTTGATTAATAAAAAAGCGTGGCTGATCAAATAGCCACGCTTTTTGTTGACATAAACTAGTATAATTTTAACTGTTCAATTATCCTGAATTATCCCAAAATGACGATAAGCATGTGGTGTTGCAATTCTACCACGTGGCGTTCTTTGAATATAACCTTGCTGAATTAAAAAAGGTTCAAGTACATCTTCGATCGTTTCACGCTCTTCACCAATTGCCGCGGCAATGTTATCTAAACCAACAGGGCCACCCATAAATTTTTCTATAATGGCCAGTAATAATTTGCGATCCATATAATCAAAACCTTCATTATCAACATCAAGCATATCTAGCGCTTGAATAGCAATTTTTTTGTCGATAACACCTTTTGATTTTACATCGGCATAATCGCGCACTCGGCGCAAAAGTCGATTTGCAATTCGGGGGGTACCGCGTGAACGTTGGGCAATTAAATGCGCACCTTCGTCTGACAGATCCATGCCCAAAAATTTAGCGCTACGGCTAACAATATATTCCAAATCCTCAACCCGATAAAACTCAAGTCTTTGTACAATACCAAAACGATCCCGCAATGGCGAAGTTAACGATCCTGCACGAGTTGTTGCACCTATTAATGTAAAGGGGGGAAGATCGATTTTGATTGAACGTGCAGCAGGTCCTTCACCAATCATAATATCTAATTGATAATCTTCCATAGCTGGATATAAAATTTCTTCAACTACAGGCGAAAGCCGATGAATCTCATCAATAAACAGCACATCGTTTGGCTCTAGATTAGTTAGCATAGCGGCTAAATCGCCGGCTTTTTCTAAAACAGGGCCTGATGTAGTGCGTAAATTTACATTCATTTCGTTTGCGACAATATTAGCCAATGTAGTTTTTCCAAGCCCTGGAGGACCAAAAATAAGCACATGATCAAGTGCATCACTGCGTTGTTTAGCGGCTTGAATAAATATCTTCATTTGCTCACGAACTTGCGGTTGACCAATGTATTCGTCTAAATATTTTGGACGAATTGCACGATCTAATGACTCTTCTTCCTTTTGCGCTTGTGGTGCAATCAAACGATCCGCTTCAATCATAATAAATCTCTATTTACAATGCCGATTTTAAGGCTTCACGAATCAGCGTTTCGCAATCCATATCAGGATTAATTACTTTACTAATAATACGACTGGCTTCTTGTGGTTTATAACCTAATGCGATTAAAGCTGAAACAGCCTCACTTTTAATTTGGTTAGCTAACTTTTGAACACTATCTACATCAGAAACCAAGCTAACATTTGATGATTGCTCACCAAAATGTTTAAGGCGATCTTTCATCTCAACAATTAATCGTTGTGCAGTTTTATTACCTACTCCAGGCAATTTAACTAGTGTTTTAATTTCACCTTGTTCAACAGCACTAATGAATTGTGCTGCTGACATGCCCGATAAAATGGCTAACGCCAACTTAGGACCAACTCCATTAACTTTAATGAGTTCTCGAAATAATTCACGCTCTTGTTCTTGATTAAAACCATACAGGATTTGGGCATCTTCACGCACGGAAAAATGGGTTAACACAATGACCTCTCGTCCATTTTCGGGTAATTCATAAAAACAGGTCATCGGCATAAACACATCGTAACCGATGCCACCGACTTCTATCAAGACTTTAGGAGGTTGCTTTTCAATAATGGTACCACGTAAACGACCAATCACAATATATCCTTAATAATAAAGCATAACAAATAAGCAAATAATAAGGTGTAGTTTACCCGATAGCAAAAAAATAATAAAGAAAAACTGTATAAATAGACAGGCAATAACGAAAACAATATTGCCGACTTGATACTAAAAGTCGGCAATGTAAAAAGTTTAACTAACTGAATTAATGCGTTAACTTAAAACGGCATTTTAAAACCTGGTGGTAATTGCATACCACCAGTAACCTGAGCCATTCTTTCTTTTTGTGCTTCATCTAAACGGCGAGCCGCATCATTATAAGCCGCAGCAATAAGATCTTCTAACATCTCTTTGTCATCATCAGCCATAAGCGATGGATCAATTTCAACGCGCTTACAACTATGAGCACCATTAATAGTGACTTTAACTAAGCCTGCACCTGATTCGCCAGTAACTTCTAATTTAGCGATCTCCTCTTGTGCTTGTTGCATTTTAGCTTGCATTTGTTGGGCTTGTTTCATTAAATTGCCCAAACCACCTTTTCCACCTGAAAACATAATAATTCCTCATAAAAAAATATAGTCCGCATTATACAGGACGAATACTGGATTCATCAATCTTAGCATCAAAATATCGACAAATTGTAGCCACTTTTGAATCTTCGGCAATGGTTATCTTCGCCTGCGCAAGTTTTTCTTGGTATAACTCTTCGCGCATTTCAACTGGTGTTTTATAATTTACATCATCAATAATAATATCTACATCAAGATCTTGTTTACGATGTTTGCATAGCGCTTTTTTTACTTTGATCACATTCGATACCGAATTAATTAAATGCTTAACGGTTGAACGCAAATGCAACACAATCGTTCCACTATCTACTTGTTCAAAAGCTGAATTAACTACGATTTGCTTAATTAACGGCGGTAAATCTAATTGCTCGATCTCGGCACACCAAGCATCTTTTTGCGCCATTTCGGTAATTAATTTCTTAGCCATTTCAGGAGTTTTATCACCATTTAGTGACTCACGAAAAGCCTTAGTATCGACCACTAGCTCTTCCTTCATTGTAACTAGACCACTAGCTTGCCATCGATAATTTTCAGCAGTAATTTCTTCTTTGCTATTGCCGTTATCGCTGTTATCGATATCGTTTACTGGCACAACGCTCTGTTTAATTCGTGTTAATGATTTATTTATTATTAAATTTTGTGGTTGATTTGCATCAACCGATTCAAACTTTTTTGGATTTTGTTCCTCTTTCAATAACTGCATACGCATTTCTAAAATGCTTTTAGTCACCGACGACACATCATCAGGAATCGTTAGATCCGCCGTTGCTGGTTTGGCTTTAGATGTTGACGCTGTTTTTGAAGACAAAACGGTTAAATCGTTTAAGTCGTTGTGCTGACTTTGCTCATTTGTTAATGACGAACTTATCACTGATTGTGGTGTATTCTGTTCGGTATGATTAACTGGCTGGCTCACTGTTGCAAGTATAGGATCAGATTGCTGAATTCGAGATTGTTTTTTAGTTTGATTTACAGCCTGATTATTAGCTTCTGCTTGCCTTGATACATTCGCATGCATTACTGCTTGTGATTGCGATTGGGTATTAGGCGGTTCTTTAGTTTGCTTTTGAGTTTGAGTCTGCTTATTGCCTTGAACAGATGCCGAACTAGCCATAACTGGTGGTGTAACAGCATCAACCACCTTTGGCATAAAGGCTAAAGCGCGTAAAAAACTCATCTCGACACCAATTTTTTTATCAGGCGAAAAAGAAAGCTCTTTACGACCCATTAGCAAAATTTGATAAAACAACTGCACATCGTTAGGTGCCATATATTGTGCTAAAAAACGTATGCGCTCTTCATTATCAATATAATCACCCAAAGCAGTTGGCACTACTTGTAATAACGCAATTTGATGCAATAAAGTAATGGTTTCGGCTAACAGATTATCCAAATCAGCGCCCTGTATAGCAGCTGCTTCAATTTGTTGCATTAAGGCATTACCATCACTATTATGTAATGCTTCAACAATTGCAAAAGGAACCGACTTATCAAGTGTACCAAGCATTACCGACACTGATTCTGCATCGACCTTACCGTTACCAAGAGCAATCGCTTGATCGGTTAAACTCAGCGCATCACGCATACTACCATTAGCGGCTTTAGCTAATAACCCAATCGCTTTCGGATCGCTGCTGATTTGCTCTAATTTTAAAATATGTTCAAGTTGCTGGCCAATTAATGTTGTATCTAATACATTTAAATGTAAATGCAAACAACGTGATAAAATAGTTATAGGTAATTTTTGCGGATCTGTAGTTGCCAATAAAAACTTAACATGCTCAGGTGGCTCCTCTAGGGTTTTAAGAAGTGCATTAAAGCTACTGCGCGATAACATATGCACTTCATCAATCAAATAAACCTTAAAGCGCCCTTTAGTTGGTAAATATTGGATGTTATCAAGTATTTCACGAGTGTCTTCGACCTTGGTACGAGATGCGGCATCAATTTCAAGTAAATCAACAAAACGACCTTGTTCAATATCACGACAATTATCACAAACTCCACATGGTGTAGCAGTAATGCCTGTTTCGCAATTCAGCCCTTTTGCTAACAAACGCGCAATTGACGTTTTACCTACTCCTCGAGTGCCTGAAAACAAATAAGCATGATGAACTCGCCCTAGCGAAAGTGCATTAGACAAAATTTTAAGGACATGTTGCTGCCCCACAACCTCAGAAAATGATTTTGGTCGCCATTTGCGTGCCAGAACTTGATAACTCATAATCACCATAACTCATTGCCATTGAATTTGGCACTAATCATATCATAAACTGGCAAAATAGTCTTGATACAGTCAATAATCGATGCAATATTAATCAACAAAATTTAGCTTGAGAAAACCTAAATTTGCTATTAAAAAATAAAAGTGTAATAGTGCTAACCTAAACATACCTAACAAATTATAAAATGGAATATATAAGAAAGCACAACGAAAAAAGAGCGTTTTTCTAAACCACCTATATGGCGTTAATAGAGAAACAGATATACTATAAACATAGTTTTGCAAAAGCAAAACAGGTTTTCTACTTTAAAATACCCTTTTCTACAAGATGATTTTAATTTATTGTTTTTCATTAATTTTTACCCATCAATAAAAAAAGGGTTGGCGTGAATTTTGAGTTTTTGGATAATGCACAGATTTTACCATTAAAAAACATTCAGGCAGGATATTGATTTTATTTAATTTTTACACTAAGTTTTAGAAAAAATAATCAGTGAAGAAATAAAAAAACATCCCTAATATTATTCGCAATTAATTGAAATCGTTTTAAGATTAAATCCTGCCTCTTTATACAACTTGTACCGTTTCCTTGCTAATGACTTTAGCTGCTCATCCACTGGCACAAAATCGATAATATCACGATAAACACCTGCAAATTCAGGAAATTGTTCTTGTAAATTAATAAGTAGCTGACGTGTGCCGCTGCTGCGTTTTTGTGGCCAGCTAATTTCAACAGGTGATCCCCCTTTCATGCCTTCACCAGCCAAATTATGCGGAACAAAATTGTCGGTTTCGAGTTGCCATAGGTACTCGTCTATTCGTTCTGCTTGACCCTGATCTTGACAAGCAACTTGCACGCGCTGATTGGCGTGCCATGCTTCAACTATTTTTTTGCATGCTAGTTTTTCGTAAAAAAGCACGCCAGACTCGTCGGCTTCTGTTTGGTTTTCGAGTAAATAGAAGATCACTTTTTTCATAAAATCTTAGCTCGATTTATTGATCTAGTAGATATTGAATCAACATGGCAACTGGACGACCCGTTGCTCCTTTTTGCCCACCAGATTTCCACGCTGTGCCAGCAATATCTAGATGTGCCCATTGATATTTTTCGGTAAAACGTGATAAGAAGCATGCCGCAGTAATGGTGCCGCCATCTCGACCACCAGTATTAACAATATCAGCACAGGTTGATTTGATTTGTTCTTGGAATTCACTATCAATCGGTAGCGCCCATGCTTTGTCGCCTGCTTTATTGGATGATAAGATCAATTGTGCAATTAATTTGTCGTTATTACCCATTACTCCAGTATAGTGATGTCCTAGTGCAACGATACAAGCGCCAGTTAAAGTGGCAATATCAATAACAGTTTTTGGATTGTAACGTTCAACATATGTTAAAGCATCACATAAGACTAAGCGACCTTCAGCATCAGTGTTAATCACTTCAACTGTAGTACCTGACATGGTTGTCAATATGTCGCCAGGACGGTAGCTGTTGCCGTCAGGCATGTTTTCACAACCCGCCATGACTCCAACAACGTTAATAGGTAATTTTAACTCTGCCACAGCCTGCATAACACCATAAACGGTTGCCGCACCGCACATATCGTATTTCATTTCATCCATGCCTGCAGATGGTTTGATTGATATTCCTCCTGAATCAAAGGTTAGTCCCTTGCCGACTAAAACATACGGCTGGGCTTTTTTATCTTTAGCACCTTTGTATTCAATAATAGTCATGATTGATTCGTTTTGCGAACCCCGCCCTACTGCTAAATAAGCGTTCATGTTTAATTTTGCCAATTCGCTTTCGCCAAGGCAGGTTACTTTTAATGATGAATGCTGTTTGCCTAGTTGTTTACCTTGTTCGGCTAAGTATTTTGCGTTACAAATATTTGACGGCATATTGGCAATTGCTTTTGTTGCAGTAATAGCATTAGCAATAATTTGCCCTTGTAACAAGTTATCAGTTAATGCTGATAACGCTTCTTTATCATGAATTAATAATGTCACTTTAGTTAGGCTTGGTACAGGATCTTTAGTCGTTTTAAAGTCATCAAACCGATAAGTTATATCGCTAATAATTTGCGGCAGTTGTTTGGCTATTTCAAGGCTAGTTACTTCATTGAATGCTAATAGATCCCATGCAATATTTTTAACTTTTTTAGCTAGTAGCTCTTTTATTACCGCTTTAATAACGGTTTTAGCTTGAACTAAGTCAAATGTTTTTGCTTTGCCACAACCAACAAATAAAAGTTTTTGTTTTAAATTGTTATTTGGATATAGCAAAGTAGTTTTACCTAGTTCGCAACTTATATCACCTGATTTGATAAGTTGACTAACTAAACCATTGGTTGATTTATCGATATCTTTGACAAAATCAGACTGTTTTTTTCTTGAATCAATTGAAACAACTAAACACTCTGTTTTTTGTTTAGTTATAATAGTACTGTTTTTTATTTGAAATTCCATGGTGCTTCTCGTTTATGAATTAGTGCAGATAATTTATATTCTATCGGTTCATTGTTGGATAGCAACAAAAAGATAACTAAAACGAAACAAATCAGATTATAATAGTCTGGTTTTGTGCCAACAGATAAAGGTAAGATGTGATAATTCGTCGATATTTAGTGAAAGAAACATTGAAAACCCAAGGGGCAATTTTATTTATTTTGTTGCTGATTTTCTTTTCTCAAAAATTAATTAGAATTTTGTCGAGTGCAATCGATGGTTCAATCCCTCGTGAATTAATTATGCCGTTACTAGTTTTAGGCGTATCAAATATGGCCGATCTTATTTTGCCGCTGAGCCTTTTTCTTGGTGTACTTGTTACTTTCGGGCGACTTTATTCTGATAGTGAAATGGTAGCAATGCATGCATGTGGTGTTAAGAAAAACTTAACTTATCAAGTAGTATTTTTTCTATGCATTTTAACTAGTATATTAACCGTAATGAATTCACTTTGGTTTGGTCCTTGGTCTAACGTTAAGCAAGATCAATTGGTTGCTAATGCTAAGATCAATCCTAGTTTAGCTGGATTATTAGCAGGACAATTCCAACAAACGCCAGATGGTAATTCAGTTATTTACATTGGTAATGTGAATAATAACAATTTAGAGAATGTCTTTATTGCTCAAATCAATCCAAAAGCAAATCAACGACCTTCTATTATTATTGCTAATAAAGGTAAGACTGGACACGATAACGAAGGTAACCAAATTATTACACTTGAAAATGCTAATCGTTATGAAGGAACAGCACAATTAAAAGATTTTAGAATTTCAAACTTTCATAATTATTTAGGTATCATAAAACCCAAAGAGTTAAATACTAACGAGGATAACGATAAAATCGATGTTCAGCAATTGGGAATATTAGAGCTTATTAACACTAATACACCTAAAGCTGTTGCGGAATTTTATTGGCGGATAACGCTAATTATTTCAGTACCATTAATGGCCTTTTTAGTTATTCCACTGAGCGTATCAAATCCACGACAAGGACGCCTTGCGCAAGTTTTACCAGCTTTACTGATCTATTTAGTTTACTTTTTATCGGCCAGTTCGATTAAGGCTAATGCTGGTAAAGGTCGGTTAGATCCCGAATTGTGGTTTTATATATTAAATTTAGGATATTTTGTGTTAGCGATAATATTGAATTGTTGGGATAACCTATTTATGCGTAAACTTCGCTTAAAATATTCGGCATCTTAAGGAGCAAAGCGTGTTTTCGATTTTAGATCGTTATATCGGTAAAACTATTTTAAGCACCATTGGTGTTAGTCTTTTTTTACTTATTAGTTTGTCGGGTATCATCCGTTTTATTGATCAGCTTCGAAAAATTAAAGTTGATTATGATGCGTTTTCTGTCGGTATTTATACGCTTTTAATGGCTCCAAAAGATTTAGAAGTATTCTTCCCGATGGCAGCGTTATTGGGTGCATTGATTGGTTTAGGATTGTTAGCATCCCGCAGTGAATTAATTGTAATGGAAACATCTGGCTTTAGTCGTTTCAAAATTGCATTTGCGGTGATGAAAACAGCATTACCACTAGTACTAATTACAATGGCGATTGGTGAATGGGTTGCTCCAGTTAGCGAGCAAACTGCACGCAATATGCGTTCTGAAAAGCTTTATGGTAATTCGTTAATGGCTGAACAAGGCAGTCTTTGGGCTAAAGATGGTAATGATTATGTTTTTATTGGCCATGTAAATAACGATAATTCGATTTCGAATGTTTATATTTATTCAGTTGACCAAAATAAGCTTCAATCCATTACCTATGCTGCTTATGGAGTGTATGAAAATGATACTTGGACATTATCGCAAGTTGAAAAAAATGATCTAACAGTGCCCAATAAAGTAGTTGGTGTAAATACGATATCCATGCCTTGGAAAACAAGCATTACTCCTGATAAATTAAATATTGTCGCATTTGATCCTGACTCGTTGTCGGCTTCAGGACTTTATGAATATTCACAATATCTAAAAAACTCTGGGCAAGATTCTAAGTATTATGATTTGCTGTTTTGGAAAAAGATCATTAAACCAATTTCAGTTGCTGTGATGATGTTGTTAGCTTTATCGTTTATTTTTGGTCCATTGCGTAGCGTATCAATGGGGATTCGTGTGGTGATAGGTATCAGCTTTGGCTTTTTATTTTATATTGCCGATAATTTGTTTGCCCAAGTAAGTATTGTTATTGGTATTTACCCTATTATTGGTTCGCTTATAACCAGTTTCGTATTTTTATTGATTAGTTATATTTTATTTAAACGAAAAAACTAGGTTTTTTAAAATTTTATCCTATCATCTGATTTAGATGATAGGATTTTTATATTGTAACGATTATGCTGTCTGTGATTGTTTATCAAACAGGTTTAAATATTGCCCATAACCTGCATCTTCCAGTTCCTCTTTAGGTATAAATCGTAAGGAAGCCGAGTTAATACAATAACGTAATCCACCTAACTCTTTTGGACCATCATTAAAGACATGCCCAAGATGAGAATCAGCTTCCACAGATCGCACTTCAATACGTCGCATACCAAAACTGGTGTCCTTTTTTTCAACAATATTGCTCTTGTTTATCGGTTTAGCAAAACTAGGCCAGCCACATCCTGAATCAAATTTATCTAACGAAGTAAATAACGGCTCGCCAGACACAATATCAACATATATCCCTTCCTCATTATTGGAATTAAATTCGTTTTCGAACGGTGGTTCAGTCCCATTTTTTTGAGTTACGTGATATTGCATAGGTGTTAATATAGACAGTGCTTTCTCTTTCATTGTTTTATTCATAAGTCACCTTTATGTTATTTATTTTAAATAATAGAATTAATTACGACTTAACATTGATTGCAATACTTTATCTTTAATCCAAAAATAATGATATAAGGCGCCAGCTATATGTAAAATAAGTAAAATTGCTAATAAATATGGGCTGAACTTATGCATAATATGAAAAAAATCATAAAACATGTTAGTCATATCAATAGCCGGAATAGAAATGATGCCAAAAAAATTCAGCGACCGACTACTCATTAAGTACCCAGACAGAGGCACAATAATTAAAAAAATGTAAATAAATCCTTGTATGGACTTAGATAAAATACGTTGTAGTTTTTGATTTTTGGGCAAGACATTAGGCACACCTTCGGTTTTAATAATTGTAAAACGCCACAATGTTATTACAAATATCAACACACCAAAAGATTTATGCAATAAATAAATAGTAAACATACCACCCAAATAATGTGACAATGTCACCTTAAATAACACTAATAAAAACGTTAATACAATCAGTATCAATGTTAACCAATGAATCCATTTTTGTTTACTACTATATTGCGGATAGTTTTGCATAATTCAATTGCCTCTTTATTTTTGCCAATGCTGGGCTAAAAACTTTGATCGCCCTGATAATTGATAATATTGATTATAATGCTGGGATTGTTTTGTATAATAATTTTGGTGATAATCCTCAGCTAGGTAAAAGGCAACTGCTGGCTCGATAGCGACACCTATAGGCTTATTAAACTTCTTACTATCTTGTAATGCTTGTTTAGACGATAATGCTACTTTATGTTGATATTCATTATGATAAAAAATAACAGGACGATAAGAATCACCTCGATCAGCAAATTGCCCTTGTGAATCCGTTGGATCGATTTGTTTCCAAAAAATTTCAAGCAATTTTTTATAACTAGGGCGTGTTGATCTTTCGTGATTATTTTTTAGACGGCATGATGTGAGTTATAATAATTCAGCCAAAAACAACCATAACTCGATTCATCATGCCAAGAACAATGCTAACAGATAAACGGTGGGAAAAGCTACTACAAATAATGAAAAATACCGGCCGAGTTTATAATAAATCCGAGCATCGGATGACGTTTGAAGGGATCCTTTTCCGAATGAGAACCGGTATTCCTTGGCGAGATTTGCCAAAAGAGTTTGGTGAATGGAGCACCGTCTATAGACGATTTAATTTGTGGTCTAAAAAGGGAATATTAGTTAATATTTTCAAACATTTATCACAACTAGCGGATTTTGAATGGGTGTTCCTAGATGGCTCGATTATCAAGGCTCATCAACATAGTACAGGCGCTGCAACGGAGCATTGTGAGCAAATAGGTCAGAGCTGTGGTGGTAATTCAACTAAAATTCATCTTGCGGTTGATAGTGGTGGTTTGCCTATTTGTTTTGAGCTTTCTGAAGGACAACGACATGATATCACTTATGCAGAAAACCTAGTTGAAAAGCTCGATGAAGTCAATACAGTGATAGCCGATAAAGGTTATGACAGCGAGCCTTTTCGGTGCTTTGTTCGTCAAAAAGGCGGACGAACGGTGATTGCTAAACGTAATTATGGTAAGGATATAGATAAAAGCAGTATGGATAGGTGCCTTTATCGCTATCGTCATTTAGTCGAGAATGCCTTTGCTAGAATCAAGCAATATCGTTCAATATCAACT
>NZ_LZHR01000105.1:0-1912 GCF_001690675.1 Gilliamella sp. Occ4-3 | reverse complement strand
TTTTTGCCACCAACTGCTGCAGCGACTGCAGCTGCACCTGCAAGAATAATAGGTAATGCCATTGTTATTTCCTCGTTAAATTTATGTTAATTAAAATATATTATGTTTGTATCGCAATAAAACTAGGATGTGATCATCTTTGCTTGCTCTCCAAACCCCCTAACCCAAGCGTTTAACTCACGTTCACTAGATGTGGTGATAGTAAGAATAATTTCGCCATTTTCGATTTCTTCGATTTTTTGTTCATCGCACCAAATTCTTTCTTTGACATAACCAGCCGCTGATTTGGCAAATTGAATTGAAAAAGTACGAGGTTCATGTTCAGGTAAACCAAACATTGTTTTATTTTCAATTGGATCAGCTATTGATATAGAGGCTTTTTGATTAATAAAATCTAACTTTTGTATTCGGTGAATTGCCAAACAAGTACTGTGTTTTAATTCTGTCGCAACGTTATTTGAAATTGCGCCATAAACATATAAGGCATGATTCATTGCAATTACTTTTTGCGGAATAAAATAGTGGTTTTTTCCTTGTTGATTACCACTAGCAACATAATGAATGTGGCAAAAAGTCTTGTTTTCAATACACTTTAATAAGTCCTCAATAATGCTAACTTTCTCTGAATAATCAATCTTCCCTTTACTAAAAAAGGCAATAGGTTTACTTAGTGAAAAGTGTTCTCTTGTATCTAACTCTAATAACAACATAGAAAGATGCAATAATGTTTGATCAATACGTTCACCAATCTCTGGTGGAATAAAGGGTTTGGACAATTCACGGCACAAACTTAGATATCGTAATTCCTGATAATTTAAACCTAGTGTATTTTTATGATTGATCTGCAAACTATACCAACGACGATTTTTTTCCTTGCCAGAGCAGAAACATTCAGGGAAAGATAACTCGATCTGTTCAGCTAGTCGTATTACTGTTTGAGCAGAACAGTTTAGTATTTCAGCTAAATCTGATTGATAATGCGGTTTATTATCTGATAGCAAAATGTGATACATTTTCAACAGTTTTTGTCCTGCACTAACATTTGAATCTTTCTTCCTACCCATCATCTATTTACCTATTGTAACCTTTTCCCTAATTAGAAATATTGCTTTATTTTTAATCAAATATTTTTACAGAATAATATAGCTTTTCTTAACTTAAAGTATTAACTGAATTTACAAATTAAACTTTATGCTTGATCTGAATAAAAATCCGATAACATTTACATTAATAATGTTATATTCTGATTACGCATTAAATTATCAGATTGTTTTTCCTATCTACGGAAAAAGAAATAAAAAGAATTATTTTTTTATTTAATTATTGATGAATAAGAGAAAATTGTCATATCGGAATTTTCGATCAATTAATGATCATTGATCGTTTATTTCGATCAATATTACTCAATTCTATCTTTTTTGTGCTTATTTTGATGTAATTTCAGTAGAGATTAGTTATCTAGTTTATTAAATATAGCTGAACTCAGTTTTGATAAGACTTTAGACATAAAAAAACCAGCTTTAAGCTGGTGTTCTTTGTGACTTGGTGCCAGTGGTCGGACTCGAACCGACACGCTTTTAAGGGCGGCGGATTGCAAATCCGTCTACCTCGGTTCGACTCCGGGACGCGCCTCCATTTTTTAAATTAATCAATTTTTAGTTTTTTCAGTTACATTTATTTTTCAATTTTATAATCTAACTTTATTAACATTATTTATGAGCTACTTTAATTATCATGCAAAAGCAAAGAAGTTAATCAAAAATGGTAAACTTGTTAGATATGAGTTCGTGGATAATTGGAATGGTATTAAACCTGCATTAGTTTTATATTTTAAAGAGGTTAATCCTATGCCAATTAGAGAATACCGATGGGATGAATATTTACCATTATTGAATAATAAAACCTAACTTAT
>NZ_LZHR01000104.1:0-35271 GCF_001690675.1 Gilliamella sp. Occ4-3 | reverse complement strand
TTAAATGGAAACCTAAGCTATCATAAAGCTTTTCCTTTTCAAGCGTTAATAGCTATCTATCTTTACCTCTTCATCACAATTAATGATATTAAAACAAAGCAAAACTATATTTTTCATCTATCAATGTTTAACAGTTAATTAGATATTGATTGTTATAAGATTTCAACATTAATTTTAGGTAATCGGCTTTTTATTTAACGACTATAGGTATTAAGATGAATTCATATTTATTACTTTTTTTTGCAATTATTTGTGAAGTTGTTGCAACTTCTTCATTAAAACTATCTGATGGATTTACCAATCTTATCTATTCCATCATTACCATTGTGGGCTATAGCGCTTCGTTTTATTTACTCTCATTAGCACTAAAAACTATTCCCGTAGGTATTGCTTATGCTATCTGGTCTGGAATTGGAATTGTATTAATAAGCTTAATTGCATGGGTTTTTCTAAAACAAACTTTAGATTTTGCAGCTTTAGTTGGTATGGGGTTTATTATGTTTGGTGTTGTGATTATTAATTTATTTTCAAAAGTATCAGAGCATTGATTAATCGTAAATTAACTATAGGATAAATCCAAATAAAACTGTTCAATCAAATGAATGAGATCAGATTAAAATTAGGAAAGTATGAAATTTATTAATTGATATCATTCTCAATTTCAAATTCAATCTTTTTAATTGCTTGTTCACAGCGGTAAATTCGGTTATCAATTGCGGCGATTTTACTTTGATTGATAATTTCGGGCGATAGCTCTAGCTCGTATTTCATATCTTGTAGTCGGCGCAAATAATCTAGGTGGCGCATATGTTTTTGGGCTAGGGTTTCTGCAATAATATTTTGGAACCCTTTTTGGCGTAGGTTTTGGGTTGCTAGTTCACGCGTTAGGGCAGCAATTTGGTTAACTAACTTGTCAGATAAAAAAGTTATTTGTTCAACTTTTTCTAATTTTATATTAGCAACTAACACTTGATAAGTTTGTTTGATTTTTTCAAGGTAAAATGTTTTATCTGTTACAATTTTATTCGTTTGAAATAGTTGCTCGTCAAAATAAGGTTCTTGAAATTGTTGATCATTTGCTAAATTAATTTGCTGTTCTAATTTGTCAATTTGCTTTCGTAGTATAGTGAGTAAATTTGCCATTGTGATTATTCTTTATAATAAGTTGAGCTATCATTGTCTTGACCGAAATAATCACCTAAATGTAATTTGGCTAGGTTGATAATTTTCATAAATGCTTCAAATGTTAATTTATTGTCTTCTATACTATTTTTTTCGGCAATAATTTTTTTAGCAATTAATTTTATTTTTAATTGGTTATAACAGTCAATTAAATTAAGCGGTAAGGGTGATAGAGCACGTTTTCCTAACCAAAATATTCCTTGCAAGGGCATGCTTAAGGTAAATAGTATGGTTATTATTGTTACAGCAATTTGTGCCGGCATGAAATACTGCCAAAGGAGTAAGCCAATAATGATAGGAGGCAAGTATTTATTTGCGGTTTTTATGTAGTTAATAATTTTTAATTCAGGAAATGAATGTATTAATTGTTTGTCTACTGGGCAAAGCTTCATATACCTTTGACCAGCTTTAAATGTGGTTATTAAATTCATATTATTGTGATTCCTCGACATTCACTTCTTATTGTCTTAAAATAGTGTCATTCAAATTGGGGACTCTCTCTATTTTATCTCAAAAAACAAGATATCAGAAGTCACCTTAGCGTAGTCACATTGATTTTAATCATGTGTTGAGTTACCAATTTTGATTGGTATATGTCTTTATTATTCAATTTATAGGAATTACTATGTCATCAAGTAATAACGCTCTTGTTCTTAATTGCGGAAGTTCATCATTAAAATTTGCCATTATAAACCCTGAAAATGGTGATGAGTTTTTATCTGGTTTAGCTGAATGTTTTCATCTTCCTGATGCTCGTATTAAGTGGAAGCTTGATGGTGTTAAAAACGAAGCTTCTCTAGGAGCTGGTGCAGCACACAGTGAAGCAATTCGTTTTATTGTTAATAGCATCTTTCCACAAAAGCCAGAATTATTAGATAGCATTAAATCGATTGGTCACCGTATTGTTCATGGTGGCGAAAAATATACCCAGTCAGTTGTTATTGATGATTCAGTATTAAAAGGAATTGAAGAAGCATCTGCTTTTGCACCGTTACATAATCCTGCACATTTAATCGGTATTCGTGAAGCATTTGCTGCGTTCCCACACCTAAAAACTAAAAATGTTGCAGTGTTTGATACTGCATTCCATACAACAATGCCAAAAGAAGCTTATCTATATGCTCTTCCAAACGAACTTTATACTAAACACGGTGTTCGTCGTTATGGTGCGCATGGTACTAGCCATTATTATGTTAGTCGCGAAGCTGCTAAGTTATTAAATAAACCAGTTGACCAAACTAATGTTATTACTTGTCATTTAGGTAATGGCGCATCAATTACAGCTGTTAAAAATGGTAAATGTGTTGAAACTTCAATGGGGTTAACTCCGCTTGAAGGCTTGGTGATGGGTACACGTAGTGGTGATATTGATCCAGCGATTATGTTCTTCTTACATGATAACTTAAAAATGTCTGTTGCTGATATTAATAACCTTTTAAACAAAAAATCTGGTTTATTAGGTTTGACTGGTGTGAGCAGCGATTGCCGTTATGTAACCGATAATTACGATAAAGACGAAAATGCTAAAAATGCTTTAGATGTTTTTGTTCATCGCCTAGTAAAATATATCGGCGGTTATGCTATGCTTTTAGATGGTCGTTTAGATGCTATAGTATTTACTGGAGGTATCGGTGAAAACTCAGAAGAAGTGCGTCGTATGGCATTACAAAAATTAGGTATTCTTGGTTTTGAACTTGATCAAGAACGTAACCTTGCAGCTCGTTTTGGTAACGGTGGCAAAATTACTAAAGATGGTTCAGCTATTGCGATGGTTATTCCAACCAATGAAGAACTTGTCATTGCTCAAGATGCTGCGCGTCTAACTGCTTAATAAATATTCAAAACCGCCTAAATGGCGGTTTGTTTTTATACAATAAAGATTTAAGAGGTAATAATTATGTCTCGTACAATTATGCTCATCCCAACTGGCACTAATGTCGGGTTAACAGGTGTGAGTCTGGGCGTTATTCGAGCTATGGAGCGTCAAGGTATTAATTTAAATGTGTTTAAACCTGTCGCGCAACCAAGAGCTGGTGGCGATGCGCCAGATAATACCACAACCCTAGTGAGCAACAATACATCAATTCCAACACTAAAACCGCTTAAAATGAGCCATGTTGAAAACCTATTAGGTTTAAATCAACAAGATGTGTTAATGGAAGAAATCGTTGCCCTTTATGCCGAAAATACTAAAGGAGCTGATGTTGTTTTAGTTGAAGGTATTGTGCCAACATCTGATTATCCTTTTGCTAATGAACTTAATAATAATATTGCTAAAACTCTTGGCGCCGAAATTATTTTTGTAGTTAATATGGGCAAAGATACGCCAGAACAACTTAGAGATCGTATTGAAATTGCTCGTTCTAACTTTGGTGGTATTAAAAATGATAAAATCGTCGGTGTGATTGTTAATAAAGTTAATGCGCCAGTTGAAGAGCAAAATCTTGCTCGTCCTGATGTTGCTGAAATTTATCATACCCCTAAATTTGATGATAAGAAAATTACTATCGATGATTTAAATGCACACAGTCCATTGCCTGTTCTTGGTTGTATTCCTTGGAATATTGATCTAAGTGCTTGTCGTGCTATAGATATTGCTAAGCATTTTGATGCAAAAATCATTAACGAAGGTTGTATTAAAAATCGTCGTATTAAACATGTGTCTTTCTGCTCTCGCAGCGTACCAAATATTATTAACCACCTACAACCAAATGCACTTTTAGTGACTTCTGCTGATCGTGCTGATGTGTTAGTTACTATCAGTTTAGCGGCAATGAATGGTGTGGCAATTGGTGGTGTACTCCTAACTGGTGGTTATGAAATCGACGATAAAATTGCAAAATTATGCCAACCTGCATTTGATACTGGTTTACCTGTATTTACAGTTAAAACCAACACTTTCCAGACATCGATTAGTCTACAACAATTTAATTTAGAAATTCCTGCTGACGATAAAGAACGTATGGAAAACACCCAAAATTATGTAGCTGATCATATTGATGCTAAATGGATTAAATCATTAAATGAAGTAGTGAATTCTGCACGTCGCTTGTCTCCTCCTGCATTTCGTTATCAATTAACTGAACTTGCGCGTAATGCAAAAAAGGTAGTGGTATTACCAGAAGGTGATGAACCAAGAACGGTTAAAGCAGCCGCAATTTGTGCTGAGCGTAATATCGCTAAATGTGTATTAATTGGGAATCCGGACGAAGTGCGTAAAGTTGCCGCTTCACAAGGCGTAACTTTAGGGCAAGGTGTTGAAATTGTTGATCCTGAATTAATTCGTGAAAAGTATGTACCTCGTTTAGTTGAATTACGTAAAAATAAAGGCATGACAGAAGTAATTGCTCGTGAGCAATTAGCTGATAACGTAGTACTTGGTACAATGATGCTTGAAGCAAATGAAGTTGATGGTTTAGTGTCAGGTGCTGTGCATACAACCGCTAATACTATCCGTCCACCATTACAATTAATTAAAACTGCCCCAGGTAGTTCACTTGTTTCATCAGTATTCTTTATGTTAATGCCTGATCAAGTATATATTTATGGTGACTGTGCAATTAATCCAGATCCAAATGCACAAGAGTTAGCCGAAATTGCCATTCAGTCGGCTGATACAGCAATCGCCTTTGGTATTGAACCTCGTGTTGCGATGATCTCATACTCAACAGGTAGCTCTGGTCAAGGTGCTGATGTTGAAAAAGTGAAAGAAGCAACTCGCATTGCTCAAGAAAAACGTCCTGATCTAATGATTGACGGCCCATTACAATATGATGCAGCGGTAATGCCTGATGTAGCTAAATCAAAGGCGCCTAATTCACAAGTTGCAGGTAAAGCTACTGTGTTTATTTTCCCTGATCTTAATACAGGTAATACCACATATAAAGCAGTACAACGTTCAGCGGATCTTGTTTCGATTGGTCCTATGCTACAAGGCATGCGTAAACCTGTGAATGATTTGTCTCGTGGTGCATTAGTTGATGATATTGTTTACACTATTGCATTAACCGCAATTCAATCAGCACAAGAACAAAACGCTGCAAAATAAGTTTAGCAAAACGTTTTAACTAACGATAAAAGGTGATGCAATATCACCTTTTTAATTAAATTTAGCCAACAAGTAATAGTTTTTTAAAGCTTGAGTTATAGCGATTCAGTTTTAAAGTATTTTGTTCTAGAAATTTGCGACAAGGTCTTCAAAAACTTATTTTAAGTCAAGTCCAAGCATTCAAAGTTGATAAAAACAATAAATAATAAAAATTTATAAATGATTTTATCCCTCCATGTTGTTTTTTAATAGTGTTAATAACATTTTCATAAATTGTTCTTTATCATCTTGTAATATGGAAAAAAAATCTTTATCTATTTGTTCAACCAAAGGTACAGTTTCATTTGCTTTATTCAATCCTTTTTGGGTTAATTGAATGGATTTTGCTCGACTATCTTTAATTGAGCAAGAGCGTTTTATATAATCCTTTTTTTCTAAATTCTCTAATATTTGGGAAATTGTCATCACATCGATATTTGTTTTATTTGATAAAATAACTTGTGTTATTTCGTCTGGCCGCTGTGATAGATAAGCAAGCGTTGCAAGCACTATAAATTGGGGATGAGTGATAGACTGTTTTTTCAAGCAATTTTTGATATTCGTATGCCAGGACGAATAAGTTTTCATAAAAACAAAACCAATAGATTCAGAATCAGTTCGGAATTGAGTCAAAAACTTATTGTTCTTTGTCATAATTTACCCTTCAACTAAGCCATTTAATTTGTAAGTTTTATCAATAATATCATCTGAAATCTGTTTTATAAAATCATAGGATGCTTTCGTATCCATTTTTAGATCTGGTTTTAGAGAAATTTCTGATTTTAATGCATATTGATTATGTGATATTTCCATAATTTGATGTGAGAAAAACAGTAAACCTATTTCAGGCATATCAAATTGTTCTGTAAATTCTTGCTCATCAATAATCTTTGATAAAGTCACTTTCATTTCTGGTATATTTTGTAATTTGAAAATACCTTTAGCCCCTGTTTTTAAGTCACCAAATATACGAAAGTCTTCAAGATCAGTTTCCCATAATTTTCTTAAATTAAACTCAGTATAGTATTGCCAAATTTGAGTTGGTTTAGCTTTGGTTGGTAATATGAAAGAAATTGAAATGGTATTCATAACGTCTCCTTTTAATAAGTTTATTTATTGCAAGTTTACTTATTAATTAAGTAAAGAAAATTCAATTCTTTGATCTGTTGACTTATTACAAGGTTAATTTGATGATCATTTTATTGAATTTTGTAATAACATGATTCCAAAATTATTAATAATATAAAATATTTATAGTTGTTTTTAATTAATGCTCTCAATTTAATCGGTAAATGATACAATAGCATCCTAATTTTGTAATAGTTTATAGTTTAGGAATAAAATTGATGAAAAAAGACATCCACCAACAACGCATATTGATCCTTGATTTTGGTTCTCAAGTTACCCAGTTAATCGCTCGCCGAATTCGTGAAATTGGTGTGTATTGTGAACTGTGGCCGTGGGATGTATCAGAAGAGAAAATCAAACAATTTAATCCTAAGGGTATTATTTTATCAGGTGGTCCTGAAAGTACCACCGATGCTAATAGTCCTCGTGCTCCCGAGTATGTTTTTAATGCTGGCGTACCTGTTTTGGGTATTTGTTATGGCATGCAGACTATGGCAATTCAAGTTGGTAAGGGCGGTCAAGTCACTGGTTCTAACCAACGTGAATTTGGTTATGCTAAAGTGGATCTTGTTGGATCGTCAAAATTAACTGATGGTATTTTTGATAGCGCAAGTGAACAAGGCGTTAATCAACTTGATGTTTGGATGAGCCACGGTGATAAAGTAACAGCATTGCCTGATAGTTTCACACTGATTGGGCGTACTGAAACTTGCTCATTTGCTATTATGGCTAATGACGAAAAACAATTTTATGGCGTTCAATTTCATCCAGAAGTAACTCATACTGTAAAAGGTTTCGAGTTATTGCAACGTTTTGTGATTGATATTTGTCACTGCGAAAAACTTTGGACACCATCTTCAATTATTACCGATGCTATTGCTAGAATTAAAGAACAGGTTGGCAATGACAAAGTATTACTTGGCTTATCAGGAGGGGTTGATTCTTCTGTTACAGCATTGTTATTACACCAAGCTATCGGAGATCAATTAACTTGTGTATTTGTTGATCATGGTTTGTTACGCTTGAACGAAGCTCAACAAGTTATGGATATGTTTGGTAATAAATTTGGCTTAAATATCATAGCTGTAAATGCTGAAGACCGCTTTTTAGCTGCACTAAAAGGTGAAGCAGATCCTGAAGCAAAACGTAAAATTATCGGGCGTGAATTTGTTGCTGTATTTGATGAAGAGGCGGCAAAATTAAAAGATGTAAAATGGTTAGCTCAAGGTACTATCTATCCAGATGTTATTGAATCAGCTGCTGCTGATACTGGCAAAGCCCATGTAATTAAATCACACCATAATGTAGGCGGATTACCAGAAGATATGAAAATGGGCTTAGTTGAGCCACTGCGCGAATTATTTAAAGATGAAGTCCGTAAAGTTGGTTTAGAACTTGGTTTACCTTATGACATGCTTTACCGTCATCCATTCCCTGGTCCAGGTCTTGGCGTACGTGTACTTGGTGAGGTTGAAAAAGAGTATTGCGACTTGTTACGTCAAGCTGATGCTATTTTTATTGAAGAACTTTATAAAGCTGATCTATACCACAAAGTAAGTCAAGCCTTTACTGTGTTCTTACCTGTTCGTTCAGTAGGTGTAATGGGGGATGGTCGTAAATATGATTGGGTTGTATCCTTGCGTGCAGTTGAAACCATCGACTTTATGACGGCTCATTGGGCTCAGTTACCTTATGACTTCCTAGGACGAGTTTCAAATCGAATTATCAACGAAGTCAATGGTATTTCTCGTGTCGTATATGATATAAGCGGAAAACCGCCAGCGACTATTGAATGGGAATAATTGTATTTAATATCACGTAATCCCATATTGTCTTTTTTTGTTATTTTAAGCCTTGTTTATCAAGGCTTTTTAACCTCATTTAATCCCACTTAAACTCAACTTTTTTAGTGGAATCTTTAATCAGGAATAAATACACTAACAAAAACTAAGTTTAAATTAGTAAAACAAAAGGAAAAAATAAAAATTCCATTTTGATTGTATGTTGCATTTTCTAAAATTGGGATAAAATCCTTTTCCAAATTAGGTATTTGATAAGAGCATTATTTACTAGAATTATTTACAGTAATTTGAGAAACTACTGTAATGAATATAAACAAAACAAAACTAACTCCTTGTCACAGACAAGAGATATGTCGCTTATATCACAAAGAAAAAATAACGGTGTCTGATTAGATAAAATGTCAGATTAAGTTTGAGCTACTGCAAATTAATATCTTACAAAGCCCTGTTATAATATAGCTTAAATCGTAAGATATTCCTTTAGAATCAACACATACACCAGATTGTATCTTACCAAACTTAATTAGTTTGAATCTTGCTTGTAATGGCGTCCCCTACAGGATTCGAACCTGTGACCTACGGCTTAGAAGGCCGTTGCTCTATCCAGCTGAGCTAAGGAGACTTAGATAGGTTTCTTATTTAGATGTTGTGTATTATATAAAGCTATTTCGATACGTCAATGATTTTTAATGGCCTATTATATCGGATAGATAAAATATCATCAATTTGGTTTTTTATTAGAGTCGTTGATGTTTTGTTTTAATCATAAACTTTCTTTACATTTTTAACTGTTAGCAAATTATATAATAGACCTATGTAATTAAATGTCGAATATTGTTGTTAATAATATTCAGTTTTTTATACATTCTAGTAATTAATTTTGGCATAGTAATATCTCGTTATGATTTAGTTAAATGATGACTTATAATGCTTTTTTAGCAATCTTTTCCAGTAGACTGTTATTATGACTCTCGAATTGTCCTTTAAGGTATCTTTTATCAACTGATAAGATAAAATAGAGCCTAAAAGATTATTAGAGAAATAATTTATCTAACCTTCTGTTTTATTTTTATAAAATAAAATAGATGTCCTGGATTCAAACATGAAGTGCAATTTTAAACACGGTGGAGTGAAGAAAGTAGAAAGGTGATTTATGTAGCTATCCCCTAAAATAGTACAGCAAAAAAGTAGAAAATTCTCTATGATAAAAGTAAAGGGAATTTAATGATGAAAAAAATGACTGAACATCAAATCGTCGCTATTTTAAAAGAAGCTGAAGCAGGTATTCCTGTCAAGGAACTCTGCCGTAAATATGGCATGGGTAATTCAACTTTTTATAAATGGCGGGAAAAATACGGCGGAATGGAAACTTCGGATATCAAACGCTTAAAAGAGCTGGAGGCTGAAAACCGCAAACTTAAGCAGATGTTTGCCGAGCTTAGCTTAAAATCACAGCTTCAGGAAGAAATCATAAAAAAGCTTTAGTGCCCACAAAGGCACGTAAAACGTGGGCACAGCAACTACAACAAAATCATTCAGTTACTATTGCTATGAGTTGTGCCATTGTTGGCTTAAGCCGTTGTGCTTACTATTATCAACCTAAGTTACAGGATGATTCGGTGATTGTTTCGGTATTGAATGCTATCACAGACCGGCATTTACGCTGGGGCTTTCCTAAATGCTTTAATCGTATCAAAAAGCTCGGCTATAAATGGAATCATAAACGGGTGTATCGGGTGTATTGCCAATTAAAGCTTAATCTCAGGATAAAGCGTAAACAGCGCATTCCTCCACGAAGCCCAGAAAGGCTATCAGCACCCAATAAACAAGGTGAATGTTGGTCAATGGATTTTATGAGTGACAGTAGTCGTAATCAACGTCGCTTTAGAACATTCAATGTTATCGATGACTTTAATCGTGAGGCGTTAGGGATTAATATTGCAGTAAGCTTACCAGCAGGAAGAATTACCCGTTACTTAGATAAACTGGCCGAATATCATGGATATCCATTAAAAATACGGGTCGATAATGGGCCAGAATTTACAGGAAAAACCTTTATAAACTGGGCTAAATCACATGATATAGTCATTGATTATATAAAGCCTGGTAGCCCTTATCAAAATGGCTATATTGACCGATTTAATCGTACCTATCGTACTGAAGTACTCGATTTATATCTTTTTAACAACTTAGCACAAGCAAGGAAAATAACCGAAGAATGGCTAACGATTTATAACACCGAAAGACCGCATGAGGCATTAAATAACATGACACCGATTGAGTATAAAACACTAAAACAAGCAGCTTAATTTTCTACGTGAGTTGTGTACTAAGTTTGGGGCATTTACAAGCGTCCAATCAATCTATAACTATCTTTATCAAAATAAAGCGCGCTATGAACAATTCAAACCTTATCTAAGGCGAAAAGGCAAAGCTTATCGGCATTGCAAGGCGCCGAACATTAAAGAAGGAGACCGCCGATATAAACGGTCAATTAAACAACGTCCAAGTTATGTAGAAAGTCGGAAAACGCAAGGACATTGGGAGGGCGATACGATTATTAGCCGTAAAGACAAGCAAGCATTGGTGACATTAGTTGAACGCAAAACAGGGCTAGTATTAATTGGGCGCCTCAATCAACGTACCGCCTCCGAAACGAGAGATATGATAATAAAATTGCTAACGCCGTTTAAAAAAATGGTTAAAAGCATCACCTTTGATAATGGAACCGAATTTAATTATCATCATGCTATTGAGCATTATTTAAATACTACCGTGTACTTTGCGGAGCCTTATAAAAGCAGGCAAAGAGGCACAAATGAAAACACCAATGGCTTAATACGTCAGTTTATACCTAAGTCAGCGGCCATTTCATTAGTTGACGACAAACAGATAAAGAAAATACAATATCTATTGAACACACGCCCAAGAAAACGGCATAAGTTTAAAAGCCCTGCCGATTTTTATTCTAAGGAGTTAAGAAGAATTGCACTTCATGGTGTAATCTAGGTGTTGCTATTACCGAACCAATTAATAATATACCACTTAGTTGTAATAGTCCTTATTTAATTTGACATTTGAGTTATTTTATAACGCAAAAGGAAATGTCAGAAATAAATCAAAAAACAAAAATCATTAAACCTAAATTAGGACTTTAAAAATAAAATTATTGCCACTAACTTCTTGTCTTAATTATTACTTTTGAATTGGAGCGGGAAACGAGGTTCGAACTCGCGACCCCGACCTTGGCAAGGTCGTGCTCTACCAACTGAGCTATTCCCGCATAGACGCATAGGTAAGAAGTGGTGCCCGGGGCGAGACTTGAACTCGCACGGCCAAAAAGGCCGAGGGATTTTAAATCCCTTGTGTCTACCGATTTCACCACCCGGGCTCAAAATTAATTACTAAAAAGTAATTCGTTTTGAATGCTGTGCATTTTACCGATCTTATGGTTTCAGTCAATAAAAATTTCAAATAAATCGTTTAATTGCTCAATGTTTGACTGATTAACAATTTAAATAGAAGTTATTGGTTGATTTTGAAGGGGATGAGTAATTTTGTTTACTAGAATTTATCAACAAAATTACTCGTATAAAAAATGCTTAGGTAGGAATATTAACTAAAAGTTATTATTCTTCTAATAAATCGCTATGTGCTATCCATAAATATTGCAACATTGATAATAGCGTTAATACTGTTGCAATAAACAATGCTGCAAGACCTGCGTAAATAACAATGTCACAAGGACGCCAAAGTAGCCAAGTTAATGCTGTCATTTGTGCTATCGTTTTGATTTTCCCAATTGACGAAACAGCTACATTGTTACGTTTACCAATTTCAGCCATCCATTCCCGTAAGGCCGATATTATAATTTCTCGTGAAACAATAATAATTGCAGGGATTGAGATCCACCATGATTGATAATATTGTGTAATTAAAACAAGCGCTATTGTTACTATGATTTTGTCGGCGACTGGATCTAAAAATGCGCCAAACTTGGTTGTCTGTCCTAGGCGGCGAGCAAGATAACCATCTAATACATCAGTCACGGCCGCAATTAAAAAAATTAATGCAGAGAAAAAACCAGACCATTCATGAGGGAATAAATAAAATGCCAGCACAAAAAAAGGAATTAAAATAACTCGAAATAGTGTTAAAAATGTTGGAAAATTAATTTTCATGTGACAAAAGCTCTTTTTTTATTTTATTAATCAATGCATTATAGATTAATAAAAAACAGTATTTTCTTAATGATTATGTTGCCTGAAATATGTTATTTTTTCAATGGGTTATTGTTGTAAATTTAGATAAATTTTTTCAGCTAATTGTTTTGATATACCTTGTACTTGCGCTATTTCATCAATACTGGCATTTTTTAACTCTCTTAATCCACCAAAATGTTTCAGTAGTGCTTGACGCCTTTTAGCACCAATACCTTCAATATGTTCTAAGGCGCTGTCGGTTAATTGTTTTGTCCCTTTTTTACGTTGACCAACAATAGCATGATCATGTGATGCATTTCTTATTTGCTGAATGAGTAATAGGGCGGGTGAGTGATCATCAAGATAATACCCTTTACCGTGTGCTTCAAAAAATAGTGTCTCTAGTCCTTCTTTGCGCTCAGCACCTTTAGCAACTCCAATTAGAATAGGATGATTTTTATTCCAATTTACTTCTAATTCTTCAAACACCTTTAATGCTTGGTTAAGTTGTCCTTTACCACCGTCGATAAAAATAATATCGGGGACTTTGTCGATAGGCAGATCTTTTTTATTGTAACGGCGTGATAATACTTGTTGCATTGCTGCATAATCATCACCAGGGGTAATTCCTGTAATATTATAGCGTCGAAATTCGGATTTAACAGGTCCTTTATCATCAAAAACAACACAAGATGCAATGGTGTTTTTACCCATAAAATGGCTGATATCAAAACATTCCATTCTATTAATTTTGTCAATTTTTAAAAAATCTTTTAATCCGTCATAACGTTGTTTTATTGTTGAGTTTGCTAGTAGTTTGTTTTTGACTTCTGTTTGAGCATTCACGGTTGCAATAGTGAGTAATTTTAGGTTATCACCTTTAGGTTCATCAACTAATTTAATTTGATGTTCAGCAATAAGTGATAGCGTTTCTTCTATTGGTTGTTTATCAGATAATGAGAAGTTAAGTAAAATCTTTTTAGGAATATTTCTGTTTTGATTGCCTTGTAAATAAAACTGTCCTAAAAAGGTTTCGATAACTTCTTCTAGCTCAGTATTTGATGGAACCTTAGGGAAATAAGAACGATGCCCAAATGTTTGTCCATTGCGAATAAATAAAACATATATACAAGCTAAACCAGACTCATAATGAAAACCGATCACATCAAGATTATCGTTGTTGTTGTATATGGCTTGTTTTTCATTGATATGCTTTATTGCTTGTAGTTGATCACGCAAAACTACTGCTTTTTCAAAGTTGAGTTCGCTACTAGCTTTTTGCATATCTTCAGTTATTTTTTGTATTATCTGATCTGATTGGCCAGATAAAAATAATCTAACATAGTTAACTTGTTCTAGGTAATCTTCATCACTGACTAATCCAGACACACAAGGCCCTAAGCAACGTTTAATCTGATATTGTAGGCAGGGGCGAGTTCGGTTGCGATAGGTTGAATTTAAACACTGTCTTATTGGAAATGTTTTTTGTAATAAAGCTAATATTTGCTTTACTGCATATCCACTTGGATAAGGGCCAAAAAATTCATCTTTTTTTCGATTGACCGCACCACGATAAAGAGACAATTGCGGATGTTGTTCTTTGCTTAACTTTATAAATGGGTAACTTTTGTCATCTTTTAACAGTACATTGTATCGTGGTTGATACTTTTTAATATAAGTCTGTTCAAGCAGTAAGGCTTCGGTTTCGGTATTGGTAATTGTAAATTCAATATGATGGATATGACTAACGAGCATATCCGTTTTTAGCGTTTTTTTACTATTATTAAAGTAACTTTTTAAACGATTATTAAGATCTTTAGCCTTTCCCACATAAATAATCGTCTGTTTATCATTAAACATTTGATAAATTCCCGGCTTATGTGGGACTGTTTTTAAAAAAGATGCTGAATCAAATTGGCTCATATTAGTTTTCAAATTTGAGGGCTTTTTTCTCTATAATCCTCATAATGGTGCTAAGTAAACCATTTATCAAGAGATATATTAACCCAGCAGCAATAAAAATAGTGAAATCATAATAATCCGCATTCAATTCATTGCTGTAGCCCATAACATCCATAACAGGAATCATTGACGCTAATGCTGTGCCTTTTACTACAAAGACAACTTCATTTGAATAAGTCGAAAGGGCTCTTTTTAATGCATAAGGCAAAACAACTTTTAAAGTTTGTTTTTTATTCATGCCAAGTGCTTCACAAGCTTGCCACTGTCCTTTAGGTAAGGCTTTTAATGAACCATAAAAAATTTGAGTTGTATAGGCGGCACTATTGAGTGTTAATGCTAAATAGGCACAAAACCAAGGCGAAGAAATAATGTTATAAAACGTCGGTATTTTGATTAAAATATCTCTAAATTGTGATGGCCCATAATAAATTAGTAAAAGTTGTACTAGTAAAGGTGTACCTGTAAATATAATGACATATGTGCGTATAACTTTATTTAATATAAAGTGATTTAATGACAATAGACATGATAGACAAGCAGCAATCAATCCAGCAGATAAAATACCCAAAATACCTAAACTTAGTGTATCGGGTAAACCTTGGGCAATGATGTTAAGGTAATGAATAAAATTATCAGACATAATACGGCCTTACTAACTTTTCGCTGATGTAGGTTGTTCAAAATAGGTTGAGCGTTTTTCAATACGCGTTATAACCTTTTGACTTAAAATTGAGATAATTAGATAAATGATCATTGCAACAAAATACCATAAAAAAGGTTGGTTGGTTCGCGCGATGATAGTTTTGGTTTGCATCATTAAATCATCAATTGCAATTGCTGAAACTAATGCGGTGTCTTTTAACAAAATTAACCACTGATTACTTAATCCAGGCAAGGCATGACGCCACATTTGTGGCATTATAATGCGAAGAAACGTGCGTGATTTACTTAACCCAAGTACTTGAGCTGCTTGTTTTTGTCCGTTAGAAATTGCTTTAAATGCACCGCGTAACGTTTGAGAGGCATAAACAGCGTATAAAAGTGATAGTGCTGCAACACCGCATAAAAAAGGACTAATATTAAAATCTTGAATATCTAATTGTATCGTCAACGACAAATAATAAAGATCGATTGTGAAACCATCATTTAATAATATTAATAATAGTGGTAATCCGTTATAAATAGCCACTACAATTAATAATTCAGGTAAAGCACGAATTGTTAAGTTAAATAAGGACATTGTCCAGGCAACTGGTTTAAATGGAACAGATTCTAGTATTGAGAAAATTAAAGCGAAAACAATTCCGATAATTAATGATACAAAAGCCAATGATAATGTGATACCTGTTGCTTGTATAAGCGGCAAAATATACCCATCCATTAACGATGAGATCCATATCATTTTATTTGCAAAAAAATCAAACATAAAAAAACCAAGGTTAATTTAAAAAATAAATTCGCCGCAAGATAATGCGGCGAGATTATCATTGTTATATTTATTTAAAAATATAGTTTATTTATTAAACCATTTTTTATAGATAGCATCTAACTCACCGTTAGCTTTTAATTTATCTATCGCTTGATCAAATTGGTTAAGTAATTTTTCGTTACCCTTACGGATAGCAATTCCTAAACCTTCACCAAAATAGTCGTGGTCAGTGATTTTATCGCTTAAAGCAACAATATCAGTCTCTTTGCCTAGCCATTCGCCAGCTACAATTGAGCTTGAAACTATTGCATCAATTCTCTTCGCTTTTAAATCTAAAATAGCGTACTGATAACTATCATAGCTAACCGCTTTCATATCTGGGAATTTATCACTTAAATATTTAGGATAAGTTGTTCCTTTTTGTAGACCAACTCGTTTACCTTTTAGTTGATCGAGATTAGTTAATGTATCTTTCAATGTAACAAATTGGATTGAGCTATCATCATAATAAATTTTAGTAAAATCAACTTGTTTTTGTCGTTCTGGCGTAATATCAATTCCTGCTATAGCGGCATCAATTCGACGAGTTTTTAAGCTAGGAATTAAACCATCAAATGATTGATTGACAATTTTGCATGAAACTTTTATTTCATCACAAATCTTATTAATCACATCAATATCAAAGCCGATGATTTCATTTTTTTCATTAGTAAATTCAAAAGGCGCATAAGTTGCTTCTGTTCCGATTGTTAAGGTGTCTGCTGCTTGAGCTACAAAAGCTGTTCCTGCAAGACAAATAGCTAGTAACGTTTTTTTCATATATCCACCTAATTTTATTTTAATTAATGTGACAAATAAGCTTTAAACTCTTCAGTTTTAGGATGAGCAAAACATTCGAGTTGTCCTCGCTCAATAATTTTACCTTGCTCCATATAAATTACTTGTGAAGCAATTTTGCGTGCAAAATCAACTTCATGCGTAACTATAATTTGTGTAATACCTGTTTGAGATAGCTCATTGATAATTTCGGCAATTTGCGATGTAATTGCTGGATCTAATGCTGCTGTAGGTTCATCGAATAATAATATTTTAGGTTCCATCATTAACGCTCTAGCAATAGCGACACGTTGCTGTTGTCCACCTGAGAGGTGGAGCGGGTAGCGTTGTGCCATATCATCAATTTGCAATCTTTGTAATATCGCCATTGCTTTATCGCAAGCTTCTTTTTTAGATAACTTTAATACTTGGCAAGGTGCTTCAATCAAATTTTCTAGTACCGTCAAATGCGGCCATAAATTATAGTTTTGAAATACCATGCCTACATTTTTACGGAGATGTCTAATTGTTGATTCACTGATTTTTTCAGAAAAATCAAAATGAGTGTTAGCAATAGTCATCTGCCCTGAACTAGGTATTTCAAGTAAATTAAAAACTTTTAATAAAGAGCTTTTTCCTGCTCCACTTTGACCAAGTAATACAATGGTTTCACCAAGTGGATAGCAGAGTGAAACATCATTTAAGGCCTGATGTTTACCATAAAAACAGTTAATATGGTTTAATTCAATATTCATTGTTAGTTATACATTTTTCTTGATGCTAAAGTTGATTAAATATTACTTTTTTCTGCATAAAAATGCAATCTAATTTATTAGACAAGTCCTCTTTTGTCTGGTTTTTATACTTAAAGATGCACTTTCCTGAAAGTTTTTACAATCTTTTGTTATTTAGGATGGTTATTGAGCATTAGATAAAATAGGAATTACAGGACCAAGATATCTAGGTTCTTTTTTTAGAATATAAAGATCAATAAATGCACTAACACGCGCAAACATTTCGCGAATACGGACTAACTTCATATTTTTAGGGGAGGGCACAGCAAAACATTGCGCTTGTATGTCTTGTGCAAGGGCAATAAAAATAGCTCGTTCGCAATGAAACTCTTGAGTGATAATAGTAAAATTATTTGCATCAAATACTTTATTGGCACGAACCACCGAATCGAAAGTTCTAAAACCAGCATAATCCAAAACGATCACATCGCTAGGAATTCCAGCTTTTATCAAATCCTTCTTCATAGTAATTGGTTCATTGTAGCTTAAAAGAGCGTTATCACCACTTAATAATAAATAATCAACTTTGTTTTGCCAATAAAGATCAATTGCTCCATCAATACGGTTACGATAAAAATCATTTAAGCCTCCTCCTCGAACATATTTCGATGTTCCAAGTACAACACCAATAGTTCGGTAAGGAAGTTTATTTTCATCATGATAAATATAAGGAGCCGTTTTATAGCTGATCCAATAATCTAAACCTATAATAGCAGTTATTGAAATCAAGCTGAAACTAACAATATAAGCAATAAGCTTTTTTAATTTCATGCTAAAGCCACTTAAAAATAAATACCATTATTGGAAATAAAAAAGGTGCTGTCAATGAGGTCATAACACCACATAAAACTAATGATAACGAACTATACGCACCTTCGTTATAATCAACTTCAATACAACGGGCAGTGCCGACAGCATGTGAAACAGCACCGATAGCTAATCCTCTTGCTGGTGCTGATTTTATTTTTACTAAATTTAATATTTGATGTCCAAATATACCGCCTAATGTTCCAACGAATATCACGCATAATGCAGCTATTGACGGTACACCATCTTGATTACTTGCAATTGTTACTGCAATGGCAGTAGTAACAGATTTAGGTAGCACAGATGCAGCAATCTCAATACTTCCACCTAACCAAAATACAATACAAACACCGGTTATCATTGAAGCAAGCGATGCGGTAAAAGTAATAATCATTATTGACTTCCAACGAGCTTTAATTTGGGGAATAAGTTCATATAAAGGATAGGCGAGAGCAACAACAGAATAAGGCAAGAGGTCATTAATGATTTGTACGTTGTCAACGTATTGTGTATAGCTAGTGTTTGTTATCAGTAAAATTGGAATTAATACTATGACCGTAATTACTAGGGGATTAAATAACGGATTTTTTATTTTAAATGATATTTTTCTAATAATGAAGAAAACAAAAAGTGTTAATGGTAGCATCCATATCATGGCTGATTGACCTCACCTTTTGGTGATGAAATTGAATTTTTTGCTGCGACTTTATGACATTGTTCCGTTAAAAATGCAGTTAGAATCAATACAATAAGAGAACCACCTACACAGCCAAATATAATCGGAACCCAATTTTGTAATAAAAGTGAATAATTATCCATAATCCCCATTGCTGCAGGAATAAATAACAATGTCATGTAACGCATGAATAGATTACAGCTATTTTTGATCCAGCAAGTGGGAATTAACTGAAATGCAAGTAAGAAGAATAAGATCAATAAACCAATAATACTGCCAGGAATCATTATAGGTAGTATTTTAGAAATAATATTACCAACCCATAAACAAAGAGTTAATATGACCAATCCACGACCATAACTAAAAAGTGTATAGTATAAAGAATATAGTCTATGTCTGATGGTAGCGTGCTTAGCTAGAAAATGTTTCATAACGTAAATGCTATTAATCTTAATTATAAATTATGACGTTGCTAGTGTGACATAAAGTTATTTGTCTATATGATACGCTTGTCAAAATTAATTACCAACTAAATAATGGTAGTAATGATAAAGTTGTTTAATTAATGCTAGTTTTTCTGGTTGCTGAATATAAGTTTCAGCATATTGCTCTAATATTAATAAGTAATCTTGAATTTTTGGGGTGTTGAGTTTATCACGACAATAATCTTTCCAAATAATCTGTTCATGCTCTGTTAATGTTTGTGGGTAATTTCGCGCTTTATAACGAAAAAACAGTTTTGGTAAACGAGGATCATCAAACGTTAATGATAAACTATCTAATAGATGAATTGGAGTTGTTCGAATAGTTTCGCAGCGTAACTTATCTTGGTTATTTAGAAATTTTCCATAAATTTGAGAATCAACATCAGCGTTAATAGTATTAATAGGACTATTATTATCAATATTAAATAACGACTGCATTTTATTTTGTAATAAATTTTGATTTTCTAACAATTTATGTTGGTTTATTAAACATTGCTCTATATCAATGTTAAACCGATTAGCATTTTCAGGTAATAATGTTTTTAATGGTGCAATAATAGGACATTTATTGGTATGAACCAATTTTAAAGGAATTCGTGATTCACCTAATTGTAGATCTTCAGTTTTGGTGTAGAGCCTTTCCTTTATTTGCTCAACGGGGAGATCGATTAAGAGATCTATATTACCAGTTAAATCGCAAATAACAGCGGCATTATTTTGTACTGGATGCCAAATTATAGGTGAAACTAAAGATAGATTACCACGATGGCTACCTAACATGCCTGATACATGAACTATTGGTGTCATATTAACTACATCAATAAGTTCAGCAACTTTATTTTTTTTACGTAATGAGAAAAAATAATTAAACAGTTTAGGTTGTTTTTCTTTTATTAATTTAGCCATTGCTATAGTTGCATAAACATCAGACATTGCATCGTGTGCATGTTCATGTTTAATGTTATTTGCTTTTGTTAGATGTTCTAAACGAAAACTTGGAAGGTTTTCATCATTAGTTGGCCAATTAATTCCTTCTGGTCTTAGCGCATAACAAGCACGAACTACATCAAGTAGATCCCATCTTGAATTGTTGTGTTGCCAACAATAAGTATAAGGGTCATAAAAATTACGATATAAAAGATTACGCGTTACTTCATCATCAAAACGAATATTGTTATAGCCTAAAATACAAGTATTAGGTTTGCTAAAAGCTTGATGAATTTGTCGAATAAATTCAGCTTCACAAACTCCTTTGTTATTAGCTTCTTGAGGTGTTATGCCAGTAATTAGTACCGCTTCTGGATTGGGTAGATAATCTTGAGTTTGACAACAATATATAACCAAAGGATTTTCAATAATATTAAAATTCTCATCAGTTCGAATTCCAGCAAATTGAGCAGGGCGATCTAATGCAGGATGAGTTCCAAATGTTTCATAATCGTGGAAGTAAAAAGTTGGCGGCTCTTGGTTATTTTTCATTGTGTAACCATATATTTTATGTTTTCTGTAAAGAAACTCATAAATTTCATTATATATATTCAAAATAATCAGCTTCTTTTCCCCATTTTATAGGGGGCTTAGAATAATTTATTATTAGCAAGGTAGAAATTAATCAATCAAAATTTTAAATGATTGAAAATGAGTATAATTTATTCTTAATTAGTTGGTGCACTTTCGATAATATCTGCTAGTTTTTCGAGTGTTAGCCTTAAAAATTTTGGCATAACTTCTAACTCAATAGAATCCATTAAATTTTTTACATATAATCCTAATTCAGTATCGCCTTCAACAATCAAACGACGTTGAAAAAATAGTGTATCAGGGTCTTGTCGTCTAGTTGCTATCATAATCAAATCATTAGCATTACCTATAAAGCTTACATCAGCAATTTCTTCTCGGCTAACAACTAATTTATTATTGATTAAACTAACAAACCACACAAGCTCTAGATCAGTAATTTGAATTTTAAGGCAACGATTTTCTAAAAAATCTAGATCACCATCTTGCAAAGAATGTTCAAATTGTAATTTCAATAATTGCTCTATGGTTTGTTTTTTTACATTAAAAGGAATGCATCGCAAGGTAAGCCCCAAAATATGGGGCGCTTTATTGACAAACTGTGAATGAATTTTGTTTAAAATTTGGCTTTTTGCTCCAATCATTTATGCATCCCCAGAAATCATTTTTTCATAAATATCCAAGTCGGTATTCAAATGTTCAAAAACCTCTTCACTAACCTCATTACGAACTTTCATTTGTAAAAGAGCAGTACGTTCTGCACCTATAGCAACTAAACGCATACGTCTTTCTAGATTTTCTGCTTCAAGAGATTTTTGTTCTAAATCTTTAAGGCCGGTTCTGCGTCTTAGCGAACCGATAACACGCGAGCCGACTTCATGAATAATTTCTTGATCTACTCGGTCTTCAGCTGTTTCTTGCAACAAATTATTTTGCATTTTTTCTAGGCTTACAATTGCCTCTTCAGCCATATGACCTTTAACTGATAAAATTTCATTTTTTTGTTCAGAATTATCTAAAATTACACTACCTCGTAACAAGATAGGTAAGATTATCACCGCTGCAATCAATGATATTAATATGATACCTGTCGCAATAAAGACCAGTTGATAACGACCACTAATCGTCATTGGAATAGATAAAACACCAGCTAGAGTAATAGCTCCTCTAACGCCAGCAAATGTTGAAATTAAAAGATCTCTGGTTGAGTATGCCCTAAATGCAAGAGGTCTCTTAGTTCCAAAAGGCATCGTTGGCATATGCTTCATAGCCCATAACCAAGCAAACCGAGTTCCCATCAATACAGCAAAAACAAATAGAACAATTAAACATAATTGCCATACCTCAATCGAAGTGTCGATCTGGTTTTCTACAAAAGTATTGTTAAAAATGCTTGGTAACTGAATACCTAATAAAACAAATACAAATCCATTAAATACAAAGGTTAACATTGACCATGTACTATCTGATTGCAAACGTGCAGTTAAAGGTGCGTTTCGCATCATACCAGAATGGTTCACTGTCATACCTGCACTTACTGCTGCTAAAATACCAGAACAATGACATTCCTCAGCAATGATATAGGCAGCAAATGGTAATAAAAATAGTAATACTATTTGAATAGCGGGATCATTGTGAGTCAACTGATTTATTTTACGCAAAATACGTGCATATAACCAAGTAAATAAAACGCCAATAGCCAAGCCACCAATAGCAACTATAAAAAATTGTACGCTAACATCAAAGATGTTAAATACTGCATCACCAACTGCAATAGCAATAGCAAAATTCAAAGACACCAGACCTGAAGCATCATTCATTAATGCTTCACCTTCAATGATTTCCATCTTCTCTTTTTCGATACGGCCTTTACCAACAATTCCACCTAATGCAACTGCATCGGTTGGAGATAATACAGCAGCTAAAGCTAAACCTGCTGCTAATTCAACATTTGGTAATATCCAATGCAGAATATAACCTAATGCTATAATAGAGATAACAACTAAAACTAAAGCCAATCCGACAATTTCTCTACCATTGTATATGAAGTCTTTTACTGATGTTTTGCGTCCATCAGCAAAAAGTAAAGGAGGAATAAATAAAACAAGAAATAGTTTTGGATCAAATTCTACATAAACATTAAATGCCGCCAATATGCAACCTAATAATATTTGCATTAGAGGTAGTGGAATTTGAATTGGTAACATTTTAACAACGACACCAGAAAGTGATACAATTAACACCAAAAGTAAAATTATTGAAAAAAGTTCCATAGTTTGTCTTTTATTTATCCTATAATCCTATTGTTTGCATTGATTATATCGGATCTTTAGTTAAATTTCAGGTGAAAATTTCATGGATTTATCTAAATTTTGCTCAGATACAATTTATTAATCAAAAAACGGTGGTATGATTGAAAGGTATTTTGAATGGAAAATTGGCAAAGAGCATTTATACTACATACTCGTTCTTATACTGAAACTAGTTTATTAGTCGATCTATTTGTTGAAAATATCGGAAAAGTAAAGGTATTAGCTAAAGGTGCTAAACGAAAAAGCTCTGCCTTGAAAGGTATGTTGCAACCTTTTACTCCACTTATTGTGCAATACTCAGGCCAAGGTGAAATAAAAACATTGCGTCAGGTTGAAGCTATGTCGCTTGCATTGCCATTGGTATCTGTTTTTTTGTATAGCGCATTTTATTTAAATGAACTATTACATCGAGTGTTAGTTGCAGAAGCAGAATTGCCAACTCTTTTTGATGATTATCTAAAAAGTCTGCAACAATTAGCCCAACAGGTTCCTGCTGAAAATGTGTTGCGAGCTTTTGAATTATCGTTATTAGAAAATTTAGGATATCACGTTGATTTTTTTCACTGCTGTGTAACTGGCGATGACATTGTTAAATCGATGTATTATCAATATCAATCGGAAAAAGGATTTATCAGTAGTTTATTACAAAATAGCATCAGCTTTACTGGCGAGCAGGTTTTAGCTTTAGGAAAACGTCAATTTGATAATATCGATACGTTAAAAGCAGCTAAACGCTTTACTAGGATGGCGTTGAAACCTTATGTAGGATCAAAACCATTCAAAAGCAGAGAGCTATTTCTAAAAATTTAGTTTTGCTAATTTGGCTGCTCGATTTAAAAGAGTTATTAAATTCATTTCGATGTTGAATTAAGTAATATATCAAGCTGATTAGCAAATTTTTCTCGGTCTTTGCTGGAAAATGGAGCTGAACCTTTAGATTGTATTCCACTTGCTCGCATGGTTTCCATAAAATCTCTCATAATTAATCGTTCTTTAATTGTATCTAGTGTATATTGTTCACCTCGTGGCGTGAGCACTAATGCATTTTTATTTAAAACTTCGGATGCAAGTGGAATGTCTGAGGTAATAACTAAATCATTTTTTTGAACCGACTCAATTATTTTTCTATCTGCTACATCAAATCCTTTTTCAACTAATAAAGTTTTAATATAAGGTGACAAGGGGATAGTTAAACATTGATTTGCAATTAATGTTGTATTTATTGCTTTTCGATTTGCAACTCGATATAAAATCTCTTTAATTGGGTTAGGGCAGGCATCAGCATCAATCCAAATATTCATAGCATATGTGTTCATATTATAAACTTTTTTTAGTTAATGATTATAATCTTTGTTATACAAAAATAACCATTTATTTGTAAAAAAGTTTCCGGTAACTATGTGTTTTAGTATATTTATTAAGCTTCATATTAATATGATTCTTTCTATTTTAAATCCAGATGATAAGTGGTAGTATATTCGACCTATTTTTTAAGTAAGCAAGTGCGCTTTCGTGTGGCGCACCACTGTTATAAGGATTTGTTATGCCAATTATTACTCTTCCTGACGGAAGCCAACGTCAATTCGATAAACCCGTTACTGTTTTAGAAGTTGCTCAAAGTATTGGAGCAGGTCTTGCTAAAGCTTGTATAGCTGGGCGTGTAAATGGCGAGCGTAAAGATGCCTGTGATGTCATTGATCAAGATGCAACATTAGCCATCATTACAGCCAAAGATGAAGATGGACTCGAAATTATTCGTCATTCTTGTGCACATTTATTAGGTCACGCAATTAAACAACTATGGCCTAATACACAAATGGCTATTGGTCCAACAATTGATAATGGTTTTTATTATGATGTTGATTTAGATCACTCTTTAACTCAGGAAGACCTTGATGCATTAGAAAAACGCATGCATGAATTGGCTAAAAAAAATTATGAAGTAAAAAAAGAAGTGGTTAGTTGGGAGCGCGCTAGAGAAGTTTTTTGGGAGCGACATGAACCATATAAAATTGCTATTTTAGATGAAAATATTCCAAAAGATTCAAAACCAGCACTTTATCATCACGAAGAATATATTGATATGTGTCGTGGACCACATGTACCTAATATGCGTTTTTGCTATCATTTTAAATTGCAAAAAATTGCTGGAGCTTATTGGCGCGGTAACAGTGATAATAAAATGTTACAACGTATTTATGGAACAGCATGGGCAGATAAAAAACAACTTGATAGCTATTTACAATTTTTAGAAGAAGCCGCTAAACGAGATCATCGTAAAATTGGTAAGCAACTAGATCTTTATCATATGCAAGAAGAGGCGCCTGGTATGGTGTTTTGGCATAATGATGGTTGGATTATCTTTCGTGAACTTGAGGTTTTTGTTCGCACTAAATTGAAAGAATACGATTATCAAGAAGTAAAAGGTCCATTTATGATGGATCGTGTTTTGTGGGAAAAAACAGGTCACTGGGGTAATTATAAAGAGTTAATGTTTGTTACTTCTTCTGAAAATCGTGAATATTGTATTAAACCAATGAACTGTCCAGGGCACGTGCAAATTTTCAATCAAGGCTTAAAATCTTATCGTGATTTACCATTACGTATGGCGGAATTTGGTAGTTGCCATCGTAATGAACCTTCAGGATCTTTACATGGTTTGATGCGAGTTCGAGGTTTTACACAAGATGATGCACATATCTTTTGTACTGAAGATCAAATTCGCAGTGAAGTAAATAGCTGCATCAAAATGGTTTATGATACTTATAGTACTTTCGGTTTTAATGATATTACTGTTAAGTTATCAACCCGTCCTGAAAAACGAATTGGTAAAGATGAAACTTGGGATCTTGCTGAAAAAGATTTAGCTGAATGTTTAACTAAAAATGGCATTGAATTTGAATATTTACCAGGTGAAGGCGCTTTTTATGGTCCCAAAATAGAGTTTACTCTGCATGACTGTTTAGGTAGAGCATGGCAATGCGGTACAGTTCAGCTTGATTTTATGCTACCTGAACGTTTAGATGCGACTTATGTAGGTGAAGATAATGAACGTCATGTCCCAGTTATGATTCATAGAGCTATTTTAGGTTCTATGGAGCGTTTTATGGGTATCTTGACTGAAAACTGTGCAGGTTTTTTCCCTACTTGGCTTGCTCCATTGCAAGTTGCAGTAATTAACATTACCGATAATCAAGCTGAATATGCCAAACAATTAACCGCACAATTACAAAAAGTTGGCATTAGAGCAAAAGCGGACTTGAGAAATGAGAAAATAGGGTTTAAAATTCGCGAGCATACTCTAAAACGTGTTCCTTATATGTTTGTTTGTGGAGACAAAGAAATGGAATCAGGAACAATTTCAGTTCGAACTCGTCAAGGTAAAGATCTTGGTAGCTTTGAAGTGAAACATGTTATAGAATTGTTGCTTAACGAAATTCATAGTCGTTCATTAGAACAAATGAATTAATGATAAATTAATTTGGAGGAATGAGATATTAAAGTCAGTAAACGAATTCAGTCAACACGAGCACATAAAATCAATGATGAAATTACAGCTCGTGAGGTGAGGTTAACCGGCGTCGATGGTGAGCAGCTCGGTATAGTAAGCTTAGATGAAGCTTTAAAACAAGCTGAAGAAGCAACTTTAGATTTAGTTGAAATAAGCCCTAATGCAGAGCCACCTGTTTGTCGAATTATGGATTATGGCAAGTTCCTCTATGAAAAGAGTAAAGCAACAAAAGAGCAGAAGAAGAAGCAAAAGGTTGTTCAGGTTAAGGAAATTAAGTTCCGACCTGGTACAGACGAAGGCGACTATCAGGTAAAACTCCGCAGCCTGATTCGCTTTCTTGAAGATGGCGATAAAGCTAAAGTAACGTTACGTTTTCGTGGTCGTGAAATGGCTCACCAACAGTTAGGTTCTGAAATGCTTGATCGTATTAAAAAGGATTTAGCTGATTTGGCGGTTATTGAATCTTATCCAACTAAGATTGAAGGTCGACAAATGATTATGGTGCTAGCGCCGAAGAAGAAATAATGGTTCAACAAGCTAGATTTTGATACTATTGAAAACTACACCATTATTTTGTTTTTATTAACAATGCGAAGTGGAAATTAATAAAATGCCTAAAATTAAAACTGTAAAAGGCGCAGCAAAGCGCTTTAAAAAAACAGCTTCTGGTGGCTTTAAGCATAAGCAAGCTAACAAGAGTCATATCCTAACTAAAAAATCAACTAAGCGTAAACGTCATTTACGTGGTTTGACTACTGTGTCAAAAGGCGATTTAGGTTTAGTTACTGCGTGTGTTCCATACGTTTAAGTTTTGATTAATTATTAGAGGATATAGTTTATGGCTCGTGTTAAACGTGGTGTTATTGCTCGTGCACGTCACAAGAAAATTTTAAAACAAGCAAAAGGTTATTATGGAGCTCGTTCACGTGTATATCGTGTTGCTTTCCAAGCTGTAATTAAAGCTGGACAATATGCTTACCGTGACCGTCGCCAACGTAAACGTCAATTCCGTCAATTATGGATTGTTCGTATCAATGCTGCTGCTCGTCAATGCGGTCTTTCTTATAGCCGATTTATCAATGGTTTAAAGAAAGCGTCAATTGAAATTGATCGTAAGATCTTAGCTGATATTGCTGTATTTGACAAAAATGCATTTGCTGCATTAGTTGAAAAAGCAAAAGCAGCACTATAATAGCTTTATAAAAGCCGAGTTATCTCGGCTTTTATCATTCAATTTTAATATTTTAAGAGTAAATTTATTATGAATATAGTTATTTTTTGTTTCTTTTTTGGTTTCTTTAACAATACTAAATCGTGAGGCAAAGAAAAAACAAAAAATAATTATAAAAGCCTCAAAAAGAGGCTTTTTTTATGCAATAAACACAATAAGCAGGAGAACTGTATGTCTCAATTAGTTGAACTGGTGAATAACGCCAAATCCGCTATTGAAAGTGCTAATGATATTAATTCGATCGAACAAATTCGAGTGGAATATTTTGGTAAAAAAGGCTATTTTACAATGCAAATGGCTTCTTTACGTGATGTTTCTGCCGATGAACGTCCATCTGTGGGTCAAAAAATCAATGATGCAAAGCAAGAAGTTGTTCAGCTATTGAATCAAAAGCGCAATTATTTAGAGCGTCAGGCTCTTAATGCAAAACTAGCCAATGAAACAATTGATATTACATTGCCTGGCAACTCACTTGAATTAGGCGGATTACATCCAGTTACAAAAACAATTAATCGATTAGTTGATTTTTTTGGTGAACTAGGTTTTGTTGTTGAAACCGGTCCTGAAATAGAAGATGACTACCATAATTTTGATGCATTAAATATTCCTGCTCATCATCCTGCTCGTGCAGATCATGATACATTTTGGTTTGATGCAAAACGTTTATTAAGAACGCAAACTTCAACAGTACAAATTCGCACAATGGAAAATCAAAAACCACCCATTCGAATAATTGCTCCTGGAAGAACATATCGTAATGATTATGACCAAACACATACACCAATGTTCCATCAAATGGAAGGTTTGCTAGTTGATAAAGATATCAGTTTTACACATTTAAAAGGGTTATTGCATGATTTTCTGCACTGCTTTTTTGAAGATAATATGGAAATACGCTTTAGGCCAGGTTACTTTCCATTTACAGAACCATCGGCTGAAGTTGATATTAAAGCTAAAAATGGTAAATGGCTGGAAGTCTTAGGCTGTGGAATGGTTCATCCTAATGTATTACGTAATGTAGGCATTGATCCTGAAGTTTATAGTGGTTTTGCATTTGGTATGGGGATAGAACGATTAACCATGTTACGTTACGGTGTCACTGATTTACGTTCTTTCTTTGAAAATGATTTACGTTTTTTAAAGCAATTTAATTAATTCTGGAGATCAAAACATGAAATTTAGTGAAAGTTGGCTACGTGAATGGATCAATCCAGAAATTAGTAGCGAAACGCTAGCTGATCAATTAACAATGGCTGGTTTAGAAGTTGATGATGTAGAAAAAGTAGCAGGTGACTTTACAGGTGTCGTTATTGGTAAAGTAATTGAATGTATGCAGCACCCGAATGCTGATAAACTTCGTGTAACAAAAGTTGATATAGGTAAAGAAGAATTACTTGATATCGTTTGTGGTGCGCCAAACTGTCGACAAGGTTTGACTGTTGCATGTGCTACAGTGGGAGCTGTTTTACCAGGTAATTTTAAAATCAAATCAGCTAAGTTACGAGGTGAACCGTCAGAAGGCATGCTATGTTCATACTCAGAATTAGGGATTGCTGATGAACATAATGGTATTATTGAATTACCTGATGATGCTCCTTTGGGACAAGATATTCGTGAATATTTAAATTTAAACGATGTCACAATAGATATTAGTGTAACACCTAATCGGGCTGATTGCTTTGGTATTGTTGGGATTGCTAGAGATATTTCAGCAGTTAACAATATTCCAATGCAAGCACTTAAAGTTAACAGTGTACAGGCAACAATTTCCGACACAGTATCAATAAAAATAGATGAACCTGCAGCATCACCTCGCTATTTGGGTAGGGTAATTAAAAATATTAATGTTAATGCTCAAACGCCACTATGGATGAAAGAAAAATTGCGTCGTGGTGGAATTCGTTCAATCGATGCCGTTGTTGATATAACTAATTTTGTATTATTAGAAATTGGCCACCCAATGCATGCATTTGATTTATCGCAGATTGAAAAGGGCATAATTGTTCGTTATGCAAACAAAGATGAAAAACTGACTTTACTTAATGGTAATGAAGTTAAACTTAATGATAAAACTTTAGTAATTGCCGATCACAAAAAAATCTTAGCGCTAGCGGGGATTATGGGTGGTGAAAAATCTGGTGTAACACAAACAACTAAAGATGTATTTCTTGAAGCAGCATTCTTTAATCCATTAGTTATAACAGGTAAAGCACGTGAATACGGTTTACATACAGAAGCATCACACCGCTATGAACGAGGAGTTGATCCTTTATTACAATTTACAGCAATGGAACGAGCAAGCCAATTATTAATTGATATTTGTGGTGGAGAAGCAGGTCCAATTATTGATGTGACACATGAGGCTGAACTTCCTGCACAAGCAACTATCCAATTGCGGCGTAGTAAAATTGATCGCATTATTGGTTATACAATCGAAACACAAAAGATCACCGACATTTTAATTAGACTTGGTTGTAAAGTTGAATATAAAGACAATGTTTGGATTGTAAAATCACCAAGTTGGCGTTTTGATTTGCAAATTGAAGAAGATTTAGTTGAAGAAGTTGCCCGTATTTACGGATATAACAATATCCCAAATGCCAATTTGAAAATTGAATCAGTAATGAAACCGAAACCAGAAAGTCAAATCCCATTACGTAGAGTAAAGGATTTATTGGTTGATAGAGGGTATCAAGAAGCGGTGACATATAGCTTTGTTGATCCAAAAGTTCAGCAAATATTATATCCTGAATATCCAGAAATCAAATTACCTAACCCAATTTCAAGTGAAATGTCAGTTATGCGTTTATCACTTTGGTCTGGGTTATTAGATGTGATACTATATAACCAAAATCGTCAGCAAACGCGTGCCCGATTATTTGAAACTGGTTTGCGTTTTATTCCTGATGAAAATTGTGAATTTGGTGTACGTCAGGAGTTAATGTTAGCTGGTATTGTTACTGGTAATTTATACGAAGAACACTGGCAACTCCCTAAAAAGAATGTAGATTTTTATGACCTTAAAGGTGATCTTGAGTCAATTTTTTCTCTTTTAGGGTGTGGTGATCAAATACAATTTAAAAAATCTGAACTTCCAGCTTTACATCCTGGACAAAGCGCTGCGATTTATTTAAATGATGAGTTATTAGGTTATTTTGGAGTCTTGCATCCAGAAATTGAAAAAAAATTGTCTTTAAATAGTAAAACGCTTGTTTTTGAAATAAATTTAGCTAAAATTAGTAAAAAAGAGGTACCTGTAGCTCAAGATTTATCCAAGTATCCGTCAAATAAACGTGATATAGCTATTATTGTTTCAAATACAATACCAGCAGCGGATATTATTTTAGAGTGTAAAAAAGCGGGTGGTGAGCAACTTATCAAAGTTACTCTTTTTGATGTGTATCAAGGTGAAAATATCAGAGAAGATCAAAAAAGCATTGCTATTAGTTTGATTTTACAAGATAAATCACGTACGCTTGAAGAAGAAGATATAACTAACATTGTAAGCAAATGCGTTACTGCCTTACAAAATCGTTTTAAAGCCCTATTAAGAGAATAATAATATGACATTAACTAAAGCAGATATTGCAGATCGTCTTGCCGAAAAATTTAATATTGATCGACAAGAATCTAAAATCCTTGTAGAGCTATTTTTTGAAGAGATTCGGGTGGCTTTAGAAAAAGGTGAACCAGTTAAATTATCTGGATTCGGTAATTTTACAGTACGTGATAAAAATTCGCGCCCAGGTAGAAACCCAAAAACAGGCGAAAGTGTTGATATTTCAGCTCGTAGAGTTGTTACATTTAGGCCAGGTATAAAATTTAGAGAGCGTGTTGAGAAAAATCTAGTAATCTAATTCCTGAATTACAAACTATCATTTCAAATAATGGCTTTTCTTTTGATATAGCATCTAAAGAAAAGCCGGACAGTTGTGTTATACTAAAAAGTAGTTGTAAAAAATTAATAATTCAAGTATGATACCTCCGCTTCAATGGAGGCTCTATGGGTTCTCTTGCAACATTTTTTTGCTCACTAGGTCAGGTCCGGAAGGAAGCAGCCAAAGTAAAATACATGTGTGTGGGATGTAGCTGATAGGGTCTCCTCCAGCCTCAGCAATTTATTCTCAAATGTTTTATAAACATATATTATTAATATTGTTGTTTAATAAATAAGTACATATCAAATAATATTAAATATACTATTTATTGATAGTTGTATATATGTATTATTTTTGCGATCATACGCATTTAACAATAGGGATATTGCGATTTCATTTCACTTAATCATTTGAAAATTAGTATAAATAAAGAGAGGAGATAATGATGCGAATTGGATTATTTATTTTAACTAACTTAGCCGTTATGTTTGTATTTGGAATCATTCTAAGTATTTTAGGCGTTGATGCGCATAGTGCTTTAGGATTACTTATATTTGCAGCAATCTTTGGTTTTGGAGGATCTCTTATATCTCTTCTATTATCTAAGAGAATGGCTTTGAGGTCAGTAGGGGGACAAATCATTACTCAACCTAGTAATAGTCAAGAACAATGGTTACTTGATGTTATTCGCCGATTGTCAACGGAACTTAATATAAAAATGCCAGATGTTGCCATCTATCATGCTCAAGATGTTAATGCTTTTGCAACCGGCGCAACTAAAAATAGTTCTCTTGTTGCAGTAAGTTCTGGTTTATTAAATACTATGACTCAAGATGAAGCTGAAGCGGTAATCGGTCATGAAATGAGTCATATTGCTAATGGTGATATGGTCACAATGACTTTATTACAAGGAGTTCTTAATACTTTTGTTATTTTTATTTCAAGAATGTTAGCATCCGTTGTAGCTCAAGCATTGGATGATCGTAATCGTGGTTTATCACAGTTAACCTATTTCTTGATAGTTATGATTTTTGAAACCGTATTTGGTATTTTAGCAAGCCTTATAGCTATGTGGTTTTCTCGTTATCGAGAATTTCACGCCGATGCCGGTTCGGCTAAATTAGTAGGCAGTACAAAAATGATTGCCGCATTAGAAAAACTAAAAACTAGTCATGAACCAAGTGAAGATACTTCAATCTTAGCATTCTGCATTAATGGAGCTAAAAAAGCAAAAATTTCTGAATTGTTTATGTCTCATCCGCCATTAGAAAAACGTATAGAGGCTTTAAGGAATGAAACTTATCGCAACTAAGGCTAGATGATCTATATCAAATTTATATTCAAACGCATACTTTCCTGAAAGTTTTTTACAAGTATTATTAATTTTATAATAATGCTTGTAAAATAAAAACCAAATTATTCACTAGTTAGATTTTCAAAGAGTTTATAATGTCAAATCTTGTCACCAATAATAAATTAGAATTGCTTAGTCCCGCTAAAAATATTGAGATTGCACAACAGGCTATTTTACATGGCGCAGATGCTGTATACATTGGCGGGCCAAATTTTGGTGCTAGGCATAATGCTGGTAATTCGGTTAGTGATATTGCCCAGTTAGTTGAATTTGCTCATCATTATTATGCAAAAGTATTTGTAACCTTAAATACCATTCTTCACGATAATGAACTTGAACCAGCAAGACAACTTATATGGCAATTTTATGATGCAGGTGTTGATGCATTAATTGTGCAAGATATGGGCATTTTGAGGATGGATATTCCTCCTATTGATTTACATGCTAGCACTCAAATGGATATAAGGACACCTGAAAAAGCCAAATTTTTATCTGATGTTGGTTTTTCACAAATAGTATTAGCTCGTGAGCTTAATTTAACTGAGATAGCTAAAATTCATGAGCAAATTGATGCAAAAATAGAATTTTTTATACATGGTGCGCTTTGTGTGGCATTTTCAGGACAGTGTTATATCTCACATGCACAGACAGGGCGTAGTGCAAATCGAGGAGATTGCTCCCAAGCTTGTCGACTTCCTTTTACCTTAAAAGATGATCAAGGGCGCATTGTTGCTTATGAAAAACATTTATTATCAATGAAAGATAATAACCAATCAGATAATTTGAACGAATTAATTCAAGTAGGTGTACGCTCCTTTAAAATAGAAGGACGTTATAAAGATCTAAGTTATGTTAAAAACATTACAGCCTTTTATCGTCAAAAATTAGATACTATTTTGTCAAATTCGTCTAATTTACAATCAGCGTCAAGTGGTCGAACTGAGCACTTTTTTACACCAGATCCTCACCAAACATTTCATCGAGGAAGTACAGATTATTTTGTACATGGAAGAAAATCCAATATAGGTGCATTCGATTCACCTAAATTCATTGGTTTGCAAATTGGTGAAATAACTCAAATTACACCTAAAACTATCGATATTAAATCTGAGAAAATATTAACTAATGGAGATGGCTTAAATGTACTAATAAAACGAGAGATCTTTGGGTTTAGAGCTGATAAAGTGGAGAAAATTTCGGCTAATCAATATCGAATTTATCCAAATGAAATTCCTAAGCCGCTTTTTTCAGTTAAATTACCTTATATAGTGAATCGAAATCTTGATCATGTGTGGCAACAAAATTTATTGAAAGCATCAAGTAATCGCAGAATTGGTGTGTCATTTAAACTATATAATATTGAAAAAGGTATAGAGCTAATTGCAAAAAGCGAAGAGGGTGTTTGTGTCAAGGTAGAACTTAATGGGGAATTCGAACTTGCGGAACAACCAGATAAATCATTAAAAAATATTAGAGATAATTTATCTAAATTAGGAAAAACTATATATTATCTTACTGATTTTGATTTAAATTTATCAAAAATTTATTTTTTTCCAAGTAGTCAACTAAATCAGCTTCGAAGGGATACTATTAATAAATTGACTGCTAAAAGATTAACAAGTTATTGTCGCCAAAAACGTAAAGCAGAACAAAACCCAGTTCCGTTTTATCCTGAAAATCATTTGAGCTTTTTGGCAAATGTTTATAATCATAAAGCAAGAGAATTTTATACACAACATGGAGTTGAATTAATTGAAAGTGCCTATGAAGCACATGAAGTTAAAAACGATGCGCCCTTAATGATAACCAAACATTGTTTACGGTTTGCGTTTAATCTATGCCCAAAACAAGCAAAAGGAATTCAAGGTGTTAAAACTAAAGTTACGCCAATGAAATTAATTCAAAATAATGAAGAATTATTGTTAAAGTTCAATTGTAAAGCTTGCGAAATGCAAGTATGGGGTAAAATAAGAAAACACATTTTAAAAATGCCACTTCCTGGAAGTGAGATTATATTTATGGCAAAAAAATAAGGTATTTAAAAATGGTGGTTTAAGTTCATAATACCAAATATTATTTAACATAATATACATTATT
>NZ_LZHR01000103.1:0-62214 GCF_001690675.1 Gilliamella sp. Occ4-3 | reverse complement strand
GAAAGGTGATTATAATACATAGCAATCTCCAAACTGTGGTGGTGCGAAGGTGCTAGTATAAATCACCTTTCTACTTTCTTCACTCCACCGTGTTTAAAATTGCACTTCATGTTTGAATCCAGGTATTTAAAAATAAAAATTTCAATAAAATCAATAGTCCACCTGAACGATTTTAAAGTAAAAAACACACTTATAGCACCACAATGCTAATCAGTCTGCCTTATCACAGCATCAAAATATACCGATAACGAAATAAAGCTAGCACGCCAAACTTGGCTGTTGGGTGTGTTTGTGTTTTAGATGTTATCAGCAATATTAATCATTCCGCAAAATACAAAAAATTATAAAACTAACAGCTTATTTTAATTAGAAAATTCACCTGTCTATAAAGACAAATCGTTTTCATCTTTACATTTCTTTACAAAAAAGTCCGCTAAAAAACTAGCCAACTATTTTATAAATGGCTATACTTTCGCCGTTATAGGAAAGCAAGCTTATTAAATAAGCAAATAATTATAAAAATCTAAATAAAACAAATAATTACTTGACAGGTAAACCATAATGCATTATTATTTTAGGCACAAGGCACAAGGCACAAGGCACAAGCACTGGCAAACCTATGTCTTAAATTTATCAAATAATCCTATTCGACAAGTTTTTGCACGAAACTCATTTATATCATCGAAATTATCTCTCGAATTATTATCGAAATTATCCACAAAACTATCTTTAAAAATCCCATTGGCATTAGTGCCGTTGTTGTTATTGCCGTACTCCTTAGAATCGCAGGCATTATCAGCCACGACTTTTAAGCGCATTCACGGTACTGCACCTTATTTAACCTTTGATGGCGGTGTTACTAAAGTGACTAAAATAGAGGACTTATTAGGTATTAAGTTATCGGATGGTCGAACATTCACACCGCAAAATAATCCTTCATCACCAACCTCGCCAATCGAGTTATCTAATGTAGGGGATACTTTTGCTGATATTGAAATGATAGTTCCGCCATCAAGTGACTCAATAAATATAAATGACTTAGTGGCACAAGGTAAATGGGGCGATGATGATGGGGATGGACAGGGAGCAGGTGGAGTTACTGCATTAGGAAGTATATCGTTAGCAATAACGGATAAAGATGGCAATACCATTAATCGTAGTGATGCATTAGATATATGTAATGCACCTTATAAGGTAACTTTAAGTAGTACTGGAGGGAATTTAGCTACGCAGTATGGTGAGCCAAGAAGTAGTACTTTTAGTGGAGGAACAGCGGAGTATTATATCACTTTACCGTCACCGCCCGTTATTTGTGCGGTCAGGCCAAATCTATATGAAGGTACAGGCGATTATGCAGGTCCACCTAGCATGTGGAATCCAGCAAAGGGCTTTTTAGTTCAGTCAACAAATCCATCATCTTACGGTTTAAATTTTCCAACAACAGGTGCAGATGGATTGTATTTTGATTTGGATATAGTTGGGATAGATGCAAGTCAGTTGAGTTGGTCTGTTACCACATATGGTGGTAGTGGTGATATAATAGCAACGGTGAATTGGGTTTACTCAAACACGCAGGTAACATTGAATGGTCCTAAAGCTGATAGTACTCAGATGAATTCAGATAATCCAAGTTCACTTAGACGTCCTGCTTTGCCACAGACATTTGAGTTGGTTGGTAAGGATAGTCAAGGTAATGAGGTTAGGTATGGATTTGAGTTGAGGCAGTGGTTTGTCACTCGGGGACTTCGAAAAGATAGCCTTTCTAATCAAAGCACATGGTGTAATAGTTTGGGTTATAGTTTGTCACGGGTAAGGGATTTAACCAATGCGATTTGTTCTGGCTGGGGCATGAATAGTTACGCTCCTTGTACTGGTGCAGTAGGTGCCACGCCGTCGTCTAGTGGTAATGGTTACATGCGTCATATAGGAGCAGGTTTTTTCACGGAGTGGGGCTACCTGGGCTACTACGGTGCGGGCTTCTTCTACGGCACCAACTGGACAAGCGACGAGATCGGTAGCAATGGCTTCTTTGTTTCGAGCAGCGGCGGCTCCGTCGGCGGCATTGACGCTTCTTCCTACGCCTTCGCTGCTGTTTGCACCACACCTTAGTTTTTAGCGTTTAGTTCTTGATCCTTCGGGTGCGGAAGGTGGTTATGGTGCCTGAGAGGACAATATAAAAAAGAATAAAGCCCCAGCGCAAGTTGGGGCGCTGAGCAGGCAAAGCCTGCGAGCATTGTGCTTTAATTCTAAAAGTCCTATGATTTTGGCTGTTTGATTCATTTCTGAATCTCCTTTTGTGTTATAAAATAACTTGAAAGTCAGATTAAGTAAAGACTATTACAATTAATGTTTTCTTAACTAGCAAACAACTTTGTGCTTTCAACTCAATAATTTAAATAAAATTCCTTTCCCCCATCTTAATTAATAAAACTGGGGGGAATTCATTTAAGAAATTAATTATAATTAGTAAAATAAACTAACAAAACACACTATCAATCTTCAACTTACAATACTCAACAGCGTCATGTAGCATCACAAAATCGGCGATATCATATAGTGTTTTCTGCGTTTGATAGAACACGTAATTGTGATCGTCGTCGCTGTTGATAATGTAGCAACAAAATACTCTTGAAAAAATACACGTGCATTTTTATGTCCTGATACAGTCTGTTTTAAGTCGGTTTTATGTATAGAAAGACAGTAGTATTATTTTATATCATATTTATTTTATTGATTATTTTTGCTTGGTGGGTGGTGGAGCTGGCGGGAGTTGAACCCGCGTCCGAAATCTCTACATCCTCGGTACTACATGCGTAGTTTGTTTTTGAATTTCATCTACCCGCTGCGAACAAACACGCTACTGATAGACTAGCTTGATTAGGTTTAATGCTTCCACCCCAAGCAAGGCTTCCACACGATCTCGTTTGGGTTTGACTCCTCTTTATCCCCGTCCTACGAGCGGAGGCTAGGGAGAGAAGGCTCTATACAGGTTATTAAGCTGCTAGTGCGTAGTTTTCGTCGTTTGCGACTATTTTTTTGCGGTTTATTTACGAGGCCTACCGCACCTCGGCATGCACCTTGGGTTTCGCAAATCCCGTCGAATCCAGAATCAGCCCCAATTGTGAATTGTAACTAAAAACAATATTAAGGCATTATAGGTGAATTCAAAATGGAATACAAGTTAGCTAGCTTCAAGGTTGGTCTAGTTATCGGCAAATTTTTCATCTTTTAATGCTGCGTGATATTATCAACAGCACATTTTTTCCTTCACATATTACATTTCAGCCATTGCAGAGCTGACTTGAGGTGATAATAAAACATTATAAATGTTTGTCGTAAAAGGGGAATTGGTAGGTAGTGGCTCAATTTCAAATGCTCAAGTCCTGTGGCTTTGCTCGTTTTATTTTTAGTACTTCAAGCGGCGCTTGTTGATCAACTATTTTTCACAGGCATCATTAATAAGTATTGCCGAAGGCCTCATTAAAGCTAATTTTTCTTTTGTGAATAGTTGAATAGTTTTTTTGGTTAATGGGAGAATGGTAACAACAAAATTGGCTTGTTTTAATACATTGCCTAAAAATATATAATCATGCGGCTAAGTTAGCTGGTAAAGTAGCAGAGCGTAAATATTTTTCAGCTATGTCACTTAATATCAAAGTAATCATTAAAACTTTCAATAAATATACATAACCCAAATAACGCCTTATCATCAGCAGAATATTATGCTTTCATAACATAAAATAGCCATCAAAAACCCGCTATAAAGATGTAAACATTATATTACAATATTTGCTTAAATTATCATTACACTAACTTTTTAAACTAAATTTATAATTAAATAACAAATCATAAAAAAATTATGATTGGATAAATAATAAAAATTCCATTTACTATTATGTAATTTTGTGTTTACATAATAATTGTTTGTGTAATTGTTATTTTACATATAAAAATATAAATGATTTTAACAAGGAAAATAAAATGTTAAAAGATACTTTAAATAATGTTCGAATCAGAGACGAACATATGTTAATCACACCTGAAGAAATCAAACAGCTTTACCCTCTTTCTCATGATTTAGAAAATCAAATTGCCTTATCACGCCAAACTGTTGTGGATATCTTAGAACGACGTGATCACCGCTTACTTATTGTATGTGGTCCTTGCTCTATTCATGATCCTGTTGCTGCAATTGAGTATGCGCATAAATTAAAAAGACTATCAGACGAAGTTAAGGATCACTTATTTATTGTCATGCGTGTTTATTTTGAAAAACCAAGAACCACTGTTGGTTGGAAAGGTATGATTAACGATCCTCACATGGATAGCTCATTTGATATTGAGCATGGACTAAAAAAAGCCCGTAAATTACTGCTTGATATTACTCAAATTGGCTTGCCTATTGCAACTGAAGCACTAGATCCCAACACACCACAATACATTGGCGATTTAATTAGTTGGTCTGCAATCGGGGCAAGAACTACTGAATCACAAACGCATCGAGAAATGGCATCTGGCCTATCAATGCCTGTTGGTTTTAAAAATGGAACTGATGGCAGTTTAGATGTTGCAATTAATGCCATGAAATCAGCCTCTATGCCTCATCGTTTTGTAGGAATTAACCAACAAGGGCAAGTAACGGTTTTACAAACAACTGGCAATCCACACGGCCATGTTATTTTGCGTGGCGGTAAAACACCAAATTATGATGCTGAAAATGTCGCATTGTGCGAAACACAAATGAAAAAGGCAGGATTGTTACCTAACTTAATGGTTGACTGTAGCCATGCGAATTCAAATAAAGATTATAGAAATCAACCTATTGTTGCTAATTCCATTATCGAGCAAATAGAAAAAGGCAATAATTCAATTATTGGTGTAATGATTGAAAGTAACTTATTTGAAGGAAATCAGCCTTCCGAACAACTACCAGAAAACTTTAAATATGGCGTATCTGTGACTGACGCATGTATTAACTGGGAAGAAACAGACGAGCTATTACGAAAAATGGAGCACGTTTTAGCGCAGCCACTTATCGAAAGACAAAAGCACTCAGTTACTGCTTAAACTACTCAACAGATAAACATATCGCCGACACCATTGTCGGCGATCTTTGTTTTATTTAACCTAATTGCTTACGAGCATTATGGAATATTCTCATCCAAGGGCTATCTTCACCCCAGTTATCAGGATGCCATGAATTAGTTACTGTTCTAAATACCCGTTCTGGATGTGGCATCATAATAGTTGCCCGCCCATCTTGAGATGTCACTGCAGTAATACCGTTTGGCGAACCATTTGGGTTAGCAGGGTATTGCTGTGTTACTTTGCCAAAATGGTCAATATAACGTACGGCAATTAATCCTGATGCCTCTAAACGGCTTAGATGAACATCATCACCCACTTCAACACGTCCTTCCCCATGTGAAACAGCAATTGGCATATGCGAACCAGCCATATCAGTAAATAGCAACGAAGGGCTTGATTGAATTTGCACTAAACTAAAGCGGGCTTCAAAACGTTCTGACGAATTACGAACAAAACGAGGCCACAAATCCGCTCCCGGAATTAGATCTTTAAGATTCGACATCATCTGACAACCGTTACAAACCCCTAACGATAAAGTATCTTTGCGATGGAAGAATCGTTCAAACTCATCACGCACTTTTTTATTAAATAAAATAGATTTAGCCCAACCTTCACCTGCTCCTAAAACATCGCCATAAGAGAAGCCACCACAAGCAACCAGTGTACTAAATTGACTAAGTGTAATTCGACCAGAAAGTAAATCTGTCATATGTACATCGATTGCTTGAAAGCCTGCTCTATCAAATGCTGCTGCCATCTCGACATGCGAGTTAACACCTTGTTCACGCAAAATGGCCACTTTAGGTTTTGTACCTTTGGCAATATAAGGCGCAGCAATATCGGCTTGCAGATCAAAAGTTAGCTGCACATTTAATCCTGGATCATCTTCATTTTGTTTAGCTTGATGTTCTTGATCTGCACATTCAGGATTATCACGTAAACGTTGCATTTGCCATGTCGTTTGCGCCCACCATGTTCTCAAGGTTAAGCGTGATTCACTGTATACTGTAGCCGAGTTATCACGCATAATAATTTGTTGACCAGTTTTAGCACTACCAAGAACATGAACCGCATGGGATAAGCCAAACTGCTTAAAGCAAGCCATCACATCATCTAAACGATTATTAGCTACTTGAATAACTGCGCCTAATTCTTCATTAAATAACGAAGCAATCACATCATGACCTAACGAGGCAATATCTACATCAATACCACAATGTCCAGCAAAAGCCATTTCGGCCAATGTCACAAACAGTCCACCATCAGAACGATCATGATAAGCAAGCAAAGCATTTTGGCTTACTAAAGCCTGAATCGCATTATAAAAAGCAAGCAGCTCTTTAGGATCATGGACATCCGCTGTTTTTTGCCCTAAATGACGATACACTTGGGCTAGTGCGGTGGCTCCTAGTGCTTGATGGCCTTTCGATAAATCAACCAACAATAAAGTATTATCCTGATCAGTACGCAATTGTGGTGTCACTGTTTTACGCACATCTTCAACACGCGCAAATGCCGAAATCACCAATGATAATGGTGAAGTCATGGTTTGTTGCTCACCATCTTGTTGCCATGTCGTTTTCATGGACATCGAATCTTTACCAACAGGAATAGCAAGCCCTAAAGCTGGGCATAACTCTTCACCAATAGCTTTAACGGCCTCATAAAGACCAGCATCTTCGCCCGGATGTCCTGCCGCTGCCATCCAGTTAGCTGAAAGCTTAATCCGTTTGATATTACCGATATTGGTTGCGGCAATATTAGTAATTGCCTCACCAACTGCAAGCCTTGCTGATGCGGCAAAATTAAGTAACGCAACTGGCGCACGTTCACCAATTGACATAGCTTCACCATAATAACTATCCAAACTTGCAGTAGTCACAGCACAATCAGCAACCGGTACTTGCCAAGGCCCGACCATTTGATCACGAGCAACCATACCCGTCACTGAACGATCGCCAATGGTAATTAAAAAGGTCTTTTCGGCAACGGTTGGCAAATGTAGAATGCGTTTGACCGCATCATATAAATTAATTTCAGAAGTTGAAAAATTATCACCATGTGCTTGGTGAGTTTTAACATCACGTTGCATTTTAGGCGTTTTACCAAGTAGCACATCTAATGGCAAATCGATGGGATGATTATTAAAATGCTCATCATGCAAGGTAACCGCCTTATTGGCGGTTGCCTGACCAATCACCGCATAAGGTGCACGCTCACGCTGACAAAGTTCAGTAAATAATGCCAATTTATCGGGATGAATCGCAAGCACATAACGTTCTTGTGATTCATTACACCAAACTTCTAGTGGTGACATACCTGGTTCATCGCTAAGTATTTTACGAAGCTCAAACTGACCACCACACCCACCATCGCTAACAAGTTCAGGCATTGCATTAGACAAACCTCCAGCACCAACATCATGAATAAATAAGATAGGATTATCTTCACCAAGTTGCCAACAGCGATCGATAACTTCCTGACAACGGCGCTCCATTTCAGGATTATCACGCTGAACAGAAGCAAAATCCAAATCAGCATCAGACTGACCCGACGCCATAGACGAAGCCGCCCCACCACCTAAGCCAATATTCATAGCAGGACCACCTAAAACAATCAGTTTAGAGCCAGCTGGAAACTCACCTTTTTGGATATGTTCACGGCGAATATTACCCATACCACCAGCTAACATAATCGGTTTATGATAACCTCGAAGCTCCTCGCCATTATGGCTATTAACCTTTTCTTCATAAGTACGGAAATACCCTAACAAAGCCGGACGCCCAAATTCATTATTAAACGCCGCACCACCTAAAGGGCCATCCATCATAATATCAAAGGCGCTCACAATGCGATCAGGCTTACCAAAATTTTGCTCCCAAGGTTGTTCAAAATTAGGAATACGTAAATTAGAAACTGAAAACCCTACTAAACCAGCTTTAGGTTTAGCACCTCGACCAGTTGCACCTTCATCACGAATCTCACCTCCACTGCCCGTTGCCGCACCCGGCCAAGGTGATATTGCTGTTGGATGATTATGTGTTTCAACTTTCATTAAAATATCTGCATATTCTTGATGATAGCAGTAGGTTTTATTCTCATTATCCGCAAAAAAGCGCCCAACGATTGAACCGTCCATCACTGCGGCATTATCCTTATAAGCGGACGAAACATAATCAGGAGTGTGTTCAAAAGTATTTTTGATCATCTTAAACAGTGATTTAGGCTGCTTTACCCCATCAATAACCCAATCGGCATTAAAAATTTTGTGACGACAATGTTCGGAATTGGCTTGTGCAAACATATAAAGTTCAATATCAGTAGGATTACGATTTAGTTTTTTAAAGTTCTCAACTAAATAATCAATCTCATCAGATGCTAACGCCAAACCTAATTTAAGATTAGCCTCATCTAATGCAGCACGACCTTGACCTAATAAATCAATGGTTGTCACTGGCGCAGGTGATTCAACATGAAATAACTGCTCGGCTTGATCAACATGGCTAAAGACTGCTTCCATCATGCGATCATGAATTAATGCTATAAAATCGTTTTTTTGACAATCGGTTAATTCTGAACTTACTTGTACATAATAAGCAATCCCCCTCTCAATACGGCGAATCTGTGGTAAACCGCAATTATGTACAATATCAGTTGCTTTTGATGACCAAGGCGAAATCGTTCCCACTCTTGGCGCCACTAAAAAGAGTTGCTTGCTAGCCGTTTGTTTAACATTGATTTGTGTATTTTTTGGACCGTATTGTAATAATTTATCTAACGTTAACTGTTGTTCAGCCGTCAATTCGCCTGCCAAATCAACAAAATGCAGGTATTGGGCTTCAATATTGATAACAGGGATAGATTTCTTACAACAAGCAGATAAGATTTTACTAATACGAAATGGAGATAACGCAGAGCAGCCAGCTAAAATTTTCATAAAAATTACTCTTTTTAAGCTAAAAATAGAGAAGAAATAAGACAATATTATAAAAGAAAGCGCACGATGTGGCTATATTAAATACAGTTAATCAGGAGATAGATAAAAATTCTGTTTTTTAACCAAAAGAAATAACCAAAAAGAAAAATAAAATCATTATGATATATAATTCTTTTTTACTAAGAATTGGATCTATTTTGGTAAGTGAAATGAATTAAGTATGAGGGTTAGGATATTTTGATACAGGAATAAGGTAGGTATATTGACCTTGCAGTATTATGAAAAAGTTTTTTACTCTAAAATCATTCAGGTAGAGTATTGATTTTATTGAATTTTTCTATTTAAGCGTTTTTAGTAAAATCAAGCATTTATAAGATATTTAGTACTAGAGCTTTTATATTTCATTTAACTGTTAAATTTTAGCAAAGAAATTTCAATTAAGTAAAATTTTAAATAAAAAAAACAAATTATTATCAAGTTACTCTAATGATAGTTTATTCAAACATATTGATTTATTGATTAATTACTGATTTACTGTTCATCAGCAAAATACTAACTTAATATTTTAATTAACGATAAAAACAAATAAGTGATCATGAAATAAAAAATATAAGGAAAAATTGGTATGGAATTTCTTTTTTATTTCTTATTCTTCGCAATAGTAATAATTATAGTGGCATTTATTAATCTTTCTAGTTTGAAAGATCAAATTGTCCGGTTAAGAATTCAGTTAACAGAGGTACAAGAAACCCTTTTATCACTCAAAGAACAACTTTATCAGCAAAATAGCTCGGTTGAGTTAGAAGAAAATTCCAATTTAATTCATAAAACGACGTCCGAGCCAATTAATTATTCAGAAAATTCAGATGAAAAAGAGGATATTGAGCACGATAATACTAATTCGCAATTTGAATATTCAAATAGCAATACTACTGAAGAAACATCGGATATTGCTGTTCAAATAGAGCCTCCAACCGAAATTTCTTTACCTTGTGCAGCTAATAATAACCATTTAAACGATGGACTTTTGCAACTTAATGAGCAAAATGCCCCCGCTCTGTTACAAGAAAATATGCAACTTGATTCAGTAACAGTAGAACAACCCGATTCTCAATATCAAGAACTCAGTCAGGAAGAAGAGTTACCAACATTAGCTAGCGAATCTCTGGCGATAGAAACTCCAGAACAAGAAAAAATCAATCTTGATGAAACTACATCACAAACAACAGATCCATTTAACCCACAATACAGACCAGTTACAAGTACTGAACCCAATCCGTTATTTATTTTTTTTAATTGGTTAATTAAAGGCAATGTAATTGCCAAAATTGCTATTGTGATCTTATTTTTAGGTCTAACCTATCTATTTAAATACAGTATTGAACATGATTATATTTCACCTGAGATCAGGATCTTAGGAACCTTAGTATTAGGTTTTGTTTTGTTAGGAATCGGTTGGAAATTAAGACATAAACGAGAAATCTACGCCTTAATACTACAAGGCGGTGCCTTTGCTGTTTTATATCTGACCATATTTGCCGCCTATAGGTTATACGAACTTGTACCTATGTTAATGACGTTTACTATTTTGTTAATCATTTGCTCAACAAGCATTTTATTTTCCATTTTGCAAAGAGCTATGAGCTTAGCAATTATAGCCAGTATCGGCGGTTATGTGACACCGATTTTACTATCCAATGGTTCAGACAATCATATTGCTTTATTTAGTTATTATTTGATGATTTCCAGTGCTATTTTAGTTGTTAGCATCTGGCAGTCTTGGCGAATACTTAATTTATTAGGATTTTTATTCACCTTTGTAATATCTCTACTATGGGGAATGAGTAATTTCTGCCCTGAGTTTTACATTGAATGCCAAATATTTATCATCGCTAATATGTTAATTTATGGTATTTTAGCTGTTTTATTCTCGGTTCGATGTTTTAATAAAGAACATAATCAAAATGCTATTGATTTAATTTTACTATTTGGCACACCGTTATCTGGTTTTGCATTACAATATTCTATTACCAATCAGTGGGAATTTGGACCTGCATTTTCATCATTGGCATTTGGTCTGTTTTATATTATTGGCTCTTATTTCATTCTGCGCTTGTTGAAATCTTCAGCAAAAAAAATCTCGCTTTATGGCTTGGCCATTGGTCTATCATTTAGTACATTGGCTATTCCACTTGCCTTTAGTGCCAATTGGACTGCCACAATTTGGTTATTTGAAGGAACAGCATTAAGTTGGATTATGCTTTCGCAAAAACATTATCGTACTGCTTTATTAGGTGTCGCAATTACATTATTTGGTATTGTTTCCGCTTGTATATCTTTCGAATATGAACAATTAAATCCGAGCTCAATTACACTACTACTTGGTATTATAAGTACCATTTTACTAGTAAATGCCTGTTTATGGCATTGCTATGATCGTAGAATTAATATAAATAATTTACCTAAAACGATGTTTATTGCTATTGCTGTTGTATTTTGGGTAATATGGATTTTATCAAGTATTTATTTACATATTGACAATACAACACCAAAAGTATTACCAATTTTATTATGCTTCACTTTTTCTTCATGGCTATGGTATATCGTTGGGAAAAAAATCAATTGGCATCAGCTCTGTTATTCTGGGTTAACCTTATGGCTAATGATATTACTAGCTTTATTTAAAAGTTATGCCGAATCCTACTATTTATTAAACTCCGGCATTTGGAGCGTGGTTTGGATCATAGCCTTTGTTAGTGCTTACTATTATTTACATATTGGAAAGGCACTTATCACAAACAGTATTGTAAATCGTAGTTTTAAAATAAATAAACAAAATACTTATCGTTTATTTGATATGTTACACATCAGTTTATTTTGGATGATTTTATACTGGATAACACGAGAATCTACTCATTTACTTAATCAATTACCATGGGGATACGAAGTAATAAAATGGAGTGTAACTGCAACTATTGCAAGCAGCATTATTCTACTATTTTATATACTGATTAAACGCCAAATTATGACCACAATATCATTAATTAAATCTTATTGGATGATAGGCTTATTACCTATTGTTATCTATTTAGGATTTTATTTAATAATTGGGCTTGGTATGAGTGGTCAAATCATTTATTGGAATTATGTTCCTATCATTAATCCACTTGAAGAAAGTGCAATCTTTGCTTTAATGATGTTTAGCGTTTGGTTAAAACTTGCAATAAACCATTTACAACTAAATAGTAGGATAATGAATCTTGCAAACTTTAAAATACCATTACCTAATATGGTTCTAGTGCCTTTAATTGTTTTAACCTTTTTCTGGGGAAACAGTATCGTTTTACGCTGCTTAAGCCAAATATTTGACATATCTTGGACAGCTAATTCTTTATGGCACAATAATATTGTCCAAATGACTGCATCATTACTTTGGATGTTAACTGCAGTAATATTGGTGACTATTGGACACCGTTATTCACTTCGGAAAATATGGTATAGCGGTGAATTTATTCAAGTGATCGTTATTATTAAATTAATATTTGTAGATATTCGTGAGCTTGATGGATTACTTCGTGCATTTGCCTTTATTGGTGTTGCGTTATTAATGCTGTTAATTGGGTATCTAGCACCATTACCGCCTAAGTTAAAAAATGATGATACTGATGAATAAATACACTATAAAAAATAGGTTTAAGTTTAACAATGACGTTTTCAGAAATCATTCTGATAATATCATTCAGTTTAATATAACAATAAATAAAAATTCGTGAATGTCATTGATTATTATGGATAAAAAATTATGAAAAAATTTTTATTGAGTTCGCTGTTATTAATAAGTGGATTTAGCCAAGCGATAGACAAAACTAACCAGTATGCCTATGGTGCCATGATTGATATCTCCAACGATACTAGCATGTATAGCAGAATAGAACTGACTCATGATGTTTATACACAAACATTATCAAGTTCATTAGATGATATTCGCATTTTTAACCAAAAAGGTCAGCCTGTACCTTATGCATTAGTCAATGTTTATCAGCAAAGTGATAATAATCAAACTTTCCCAGTAGCTATTTACGCGTTAAATCAAAACGAAGATGAAGATCAAAGCAAAATGGCGATTGAACAGTATAATATCAATATCAATAATAAAGATATTCAAATTTATCTCGATAAAGCAAATAGCCAAGGTGACTATAACGCAAGGTATTTATTGCAAATTCCCGAAAATGTTAAGTTAGAACAAGCCATAAGCCGTTTATCCATTGATTTTGATGTAGCTGAAAATCAAAATTGGCAAGCAATTGCTAAATTGCTTTATAGCCAAGATTTAAGTAATTGGCAAACTGCACTCAATAATGTTCCAATGATGTCTTTGACTGATAACAATAGTAATCAGTCACTTAGAGTAAATACAATTGATATACCAACAAACACTAATTACAAAGCACGCTATTGGATTTTATTATTAAAGTCAGATCAATCCACTATTCCTAACGTCAAAAAAATTGAATTTACTTCAAGAAAAGAAACACCAAAATTAGCTCTTTTCCCAATTAACTTCGAACTAATATCATCAGATGGTCAAGAAGCAACTTATCAGTTACCATCGCCTCAACCAGTTAGAGAGTTATCAATTAAGCTACAAAACCCACGTATGGTTTTACCTACTAGCATCTATTATAAAACCGATGACAAAGATAAAACATGGCATAAACTTGATGACTATATTATTCGAAACTTAGATAGCAATGATCATAGCCAACATATCAGTGCTGGATTAATTATTAAACAATTAAAAATTAAAGCCATCAACGCAAGCTTTGATGAAGCACCACAACTAACAGCTTACCGCAATCGCATGAGTGTTGTTTTTAATAGCGCCAATAATGGTCCCTTCATTCTAGCTTGGGGATCAGCAAAAGCAATGTCTGCATCGTTAAGTGAAAAAGCATTACTTTCAGATTCAATATCTGTAGTTGATGTACCACAAGCCTTTGTTGGTGAAAATATTAAACTAGCAGGTCAAAAAGTATTATCCCAAGCAAATAATGATCCGACAAGAGATTCAATTTTACCTAAATGGTTAATTTGGGGTAGCTTAGTTATTGGCGCTATCATATTAATTATTATTGCATTAAAATTACTTAACGAAGTTAAAAAGTCATAAAAATGAAAGCTAAAATATAAAAATGACTAGAAAGAAGCACTTAATAGAAATTTACTCCATTGAGTACACCACACATCTAAATACTGATAATTTTTAATTAGATAAGATGATAGAGACAATAAAAGGCTTTAATTTTGGCTTAAGTCATTGTGGTAACGAACATTCGCCGACTTAAGCCGGCGAATGGTAGCATATTAAATTACGCTTCGTTCCAGCTATCTCTTAACCCTACGGTTCGGTTAAACACTAGCTTATCTTCAGTTGCAAACTTGCTATCTAAACAGAAATAACCTTCTCGTTCAAATTGATAAGCTTGCCCCGCTTGAGCTTTTTGTAAACTTGGTTCAACAATACCTTGCTTAATCACTAACGAGGTAGGATTAATGGTTGATAAAAAGTCCTCTGCTGCACCTGGATTTGGCGTATTAAATAGACGATCATACAGGCGAATTTCGGCTGGTTTTGCAAATTTAGCTGAAACCCAATGAATTACACCTTTGACTTTACGGCCATCTTCAGGATTTTTATTTAAGGTTGCTGGATCATAACTACAATAAATCGTTTGAATATTACCTTCGGCATCTTTTTCAACTCGATCTGCTCGAATCACATAGGCATTACGCAATCGCACTTCTTTACCTAATACTAAGCGTTTGTAGTTTTTGTTGGCTTCTTCTCGAAAATCCGCACGATCAATATAGATTTCACGAGTGAAAGTGACTTCTCGATGACCCAGTTCAGGACGATTTGGATGATTTGGCATATTAAGCACTTCATCAATAGTATCCGAGAAGTTTTCAATGACAACTTTAACCGGATCAAGCACCGCCATAGCACGAGGCGCATTTTCGTTAAGATCTTCGCGAATACAAAACTCAAGAGTACTCATTTCTACGGTATTTTCTTGTTTTGTCACACCAATTCGACGACAAAATTCACGGATCGAAGTTGGTGTATAACCACGACGACGTAAGCCTGAAACAGTCGGCATACGCGGATCATCCCAACCATCAACAATCTTTTCTGACACAAGTAAATTTAATTTACGTTTTGAAGTAATCGCATACTCAAGATTTAATCTTGAAAATTCATACTGATGAGGTCGAGCCTCGATTGTAATATTATCTAATACCCAGTCGTATAAACGGCGATTGTCTTGGAATTCAAGTGTACAAAGTGAATGGGTAATATTTTCGATCGCATCTGAAATACAGTGGGTGAAATCATACATTGGATAAATACACCATTTATTACCTGTTTGGTGATGTTCTGCAAATTTAATACGATATAACACTGGATCTCGCATCACAATAAATGGTGATGCCATGTCAATTTTAGCACGCAGACATGCTTTTCCTTCGGCAAATTTTCCCTCTTTCATTTGGGTAAATAGCGCTAAATTTTCATCGATGCTACGATCACGATAAGGGCTATTTTTACCCGGTTGAGTAAGTGTTCCTCGATATTCACGAATTTCATCAACTGAAAGCTCGTCAACATAAGCAAGTCCTTTATTGATTAGCTCAATAGCATATTCATATAATTGGTCGAAATAGTCAGATGAGTAACAAATTTCGCCATCCCATTCAAACCCTAACCAACGGACATCTTCTTTAATCGACTCAACATACTCTATATCTTCTTTAGTCGGATTGGTATCGTCAAAACGTAAATTACATTTACCTCTATAATCTTGCGCAATACCGAAATTTAAACATATTGATTTAGCATGACCAATATGTAAATAACCATTAGGCTCTGGAGGAAAACGTGTGTGCGTAGTTTTATATTTTCCTGCTGCTAAATCAGCATCAATAATTTGGCGAATAAAATTAGATGGACGATTATCTGTTTCGCTCGGTAATGAACCGCTCATAAAAAAACCTCTGGTGATATATTTATTAATAACAAATTGAGAATATTTGCTATATTATTGCTTATTATGTAATGAATATAACAAATTTTTCTTATTTCTGAAATGGAAAACAAACGATTCACATCGACAAAATTAATCTTTGATTAAACCCTGCTATTTTTAACAAAAAAACATATCTTTTTAGCAAAAATCCTGGATTCAAACATGAAGTGCAATTTTAAACACGGTGGAGTGAAGAAAGTAGAAAGGTGATTTATACTAGCACCTTCGCACCACCACAGTTTGGAGATTGCTAAGTATTATAATCACCTTTCTAGGAAGGAAAGATACCAGATTTTCGTATTATTACAAGCAGGAAAGAATAAAAAAGAGATAGCCCAGCTACTCAATAGACATCCTTCGACAATAATTCGAGAGATAAAAAGAAACTCAAAACCTAATCAAACCTATCAAGCACATGAGGCGGTAACACTCGCTAGGAAAAGGCGAAAAAACAGCGGTAATGGTAAGCCAATAGAGTCTTCGGTATGGCGCCAAGTTGAAAAATACCTCATGCTTTATTACAGCCCAGAGCAGATTGCAGCACGTGTAAAGAAAATCAGCGTCCAATCAATCTATAACTACCTTTATCAAAATAAAGCGCGCTATGAACAATTCAAACCTTATCTAAGGCGAAAAGGCAAAGCTTATCGGCATTGCAAGGCGCCGAACATTAAAGAAGGAGACCGCCGATATAAACGGTCAATTAAACAACGTCCAAGTTATGTAGAAAGTCGGAAAACGCAAGGACATTGGGAGGGCGATACGATTATTAGCCGTAAAGACAAGCAAGCATTGGTGACATTAGTTGAACGCAAAACAGGGCTAGTATTAATTGGGCGCCTCAATCAACGTACCGCCTCCGAAACGAGAGATATGATAATAAAATTGCTAACGCCGTTTAAAAAAATGGTTAAAAGCATCACCTTTGATAATGGAACCGAATTTAATTATCATCATGCTATTGAGCATTATTTAAATACTACCGTGTACTTTGCGGAGCCTTATAAAAGCTGGCAAAGAGGCTCAAATGAAAACACCAATGGCTTAATACGTCAGTTTATACCTAAGTCAGCGGCCATTTCATTAGTTGACGACAAACAGATAAAGAAAATACAATATCTATTGAACACACGCCCAAGAAAACGGCATAAGTTTAAAAGCCCTGCCGATTTTTATTCTAAGGAGTTAAGAAGAATTGCACTTCATGGTGTAATCTAGGAATACAAAAATAAAAAATTAAACAAAATAAAAGCTCTGCCTGACGGTTTTCGCTAAAAATACAACTAATTATTTTTATTCATCACCCGATTTCAATGAAACCACAAATCTTGCTCCACCTAGTGGGCTAGTGACAACAAAGGCTTTACCATTATGAAATTCTGCCATTAGTTTTACATAAGCTAAACCGAGTCCATAACCTCCAGTTGAGCGAGTTCGGCTCGTATCAAGTCTGGCAAAAGGCATAAAAATCTTTTCACGTGCATCAAAGGGAATGCCCACACCATCATCATCGATTTCAAGAATGACTCGATTTTCTTGTTTTGTGATATTCAAAACTGCTTTATGTGCTGCATACTTAAAAGCATTTAGTAACAAATTTTTAACTATGGTTTCAACTAAATTAGTATCAATCATTGCATACGCATCTTGGCTATTACAAGTTAGTTCAAATCCTTTTGGTTTAAATAATGTTAGGGATTGGCAAACTTTTTCACTCCACTGTTTTAATGATACCCTCGTGAAGTTTAATTCAACATTGCTTTGCTGAATTTTAAAGTAATTTAAACTAGCATTGATTAATGTCTCAAGTTCATTAATATCATCACTCATGCCTTTTTGTAGCAAAAATCTCTCTTTTTCATCGGTTGACTCTTCAAGCATACTAAGTTCAAATCGCATACGGGCAAGAGGTGTACGTAATTCATGAGCCATCGCATGAGAGATTGTTTGATTGGTACCAACTAGATGTTCAATATGCGTTCCCATATTATTTAAAACATTTGCTAGCGGCTTAAATAACCAACCTTTAACATTTTCGGTTCGAGCTTTTAAATTGCCTTGTCCTAACTGCTCGGCAGTTTGTCTGATATTAACTAGATCCTTCCATACGGCACTAAAAGCCATATAAATTAAAATGAAAAAAACAATAGCACTAAACAAAGCCCAAATAACAAGAAAGATGGTCAACGACATGGTATTGGATGCCAAAATATCCCGCATTACAATCGGACCTAATTGAAGCAAATTGCCATCTTTTAAATCTATATAAACAATCTCATTATCACCATCATAAGAAAAACCAAGTTTTTTTAACTCTTTAAGTACAGTATCAGGTAACGGTGTGTTAATTGGTAACACTTCGATAGGGTAGCCAAAATAAGGTTGCAATTCATTAACCACTTCTTGAAGGGGTCGATCTTTATGTTCTTTAATTTGCATACGAATCAGATTCACTGTACCTCGTTGAGATTCGCGAAATACAACATGATCATCTGGCATATCGGTTAATGATGAAGGTAATGAATCAAAAACCAATAAAGCGCCATAAGCAATAATACTTTGCAATAAAAGTAAAATAACTAGATAAAATACAATACGGCGATTAAAAAATAGCGGCTTGGCTAATAATTGACTCAATGATTTTCTCCTTCTCGCATAAATAAGTAGCCTTTTCCTCGCACTGTTTTTATGCGAGACGGATTATCTGGATCATCGAGTAATTTACGACGAAGTCTTGAAACACGAGCATCAATAGAACGATCACTACCATCAAAATCGATCCCTCTTACTTGAGAAAAAATATCATCTCGAGAAAGAATAGTTCCCGCATTATAAGCAAGCAACCATAGCAGATCGAATTCGGCAGTAGTTAAATCAATTTCTTGCTCGTGCAAGAGTACTTTTCGGTTTTCACCGTCTATGACTAGATTATCAAATATTAAAGTTTTATTATTCTGTGGTAAAACAAACTCTTTCGTATTGTCTTTGTCGGTTTCTATCTGTTTCCGTCGTAATAAAGCTCGTATTCGCGCTAATAATAATCTAGGTTCAACTGGTTTTGCTAAATAATCATCCGCTCCCAATTCAAGCCCAACAATTTCATCAATATTATCTTCACTTGCTGTCATGATCAGTATAAAATTACTAAACCATGTACGAATATCTCGACAAATATCAAAACCTGTTTTTACAGGTAACATTACATCTAAAATAACTAGATCGGGATTAAGTTGTTGAATCTTTTCTTCTGCCCCTTCTCCACTATTATGCCATTCAACAAGATATCCTTGCCGAATTAGATAAACTTGAATTAAATTAGCTAAGCGCTGATCATCTTCAATGATTAATATACGTTCACTCATTATCTGTTCTCGATTACTGTAGCTTGTACCTAGAGATACCTCATTATACAGATAATTTTTTTCCCGTTACAAAATATATACAAAGAGGCTACAAAGTTTATAGCAACTCTATGAGAGAATTTACGCCAATATCTATAAATAGACTATTTTTTATCAAAATGAATACTTTTTCATCAATAGCGAACCATCTTTTTCACCCATCTTATCCACAAAATCACACGCCAATTGTTTTGTGTGATTTTGATGGTACGATTAGTGTTAAAGATGTCACCGATACTTTACTAAGCCACTTTGGTCAAAATGGTTGTGATGAGCTTGAAGAATTGTGGGTTAACGGTAAAATTGGCTCTCAAGAATGTATGAGTAAACAAATTGCATTAATGGATGCAAGCTTAGATGAACTCAATCAAGTTTTATCACAAATTGAAATAGACCCGGATTTTAAAGCTTTTATTCATTATACCGAACAGAACAATATTCCCGTTCATGTGGTCAGCGACGGTTTAGATTATGCCATTGAGTTTATTTTAAAACGTCATGGTATTGAACATTTACCAATTTTTGCTAATAAATTAATGCATAATAACGCACGCAGCTGGCGCCTTGAGTTTCCTTACGCAAACAAGGACTGTATTAAGCAAAGTGGCAATTGCAAATGTAATCATGTAAAAAAACAACAGCACTTTTCGCAAATATTATATGTTGGTGACGGTACATCAGACTATTGCGTATCACATAATGTTGATTTCGTTTTTGCCAAAGACAAGTTAGTTAATTATTGTGAAAAAAATAAAATTGAACATTGTAAGATTACTAGTTTCGCAGATGTAACCTCGGCATTAAAACGTGCACAACATGCCGTTATCCCTGTCATGATGGTAAAATAAAGGAATATTAATGAGTACAATTCAAAATTTATCTTACTTTCTACCAGGTAACAAAAATGGCGTACTTTTGATTCATGGTTTAACTGGTACCCCTAATGAAATGCGCATTTTAGCTAATGGATTAAATAAAGCTGGATTTACTGTTTATGCAATCCAATTAGCTGGGCATTGTGGTACTGAGGAAGATCTGTGTAAAACAACATGGCAAGATTGGTATAAAAGCGTACAAGATGGCGCAGATTATTTAGCACAGCATGTAGATAATGTTTTTGTTGCTGGATTATCAATGGGTGCGCTACTTGCACTAAAACTTGCTGCCGATAGACCTGAACAAATTAAAGGTGTTGGCGTTTTAGCCCCCACATTTTGTTATGATGGTTGGAGTATGCCATTTTGGGCAAAAAAACTTTTCTTCTTATTAGTCTATTTTAAAAAATTGGGTATTTTTCAAAAAAAGGTTTTCATTGAAAAACCACCCTATGGGCTTAAAGATGAACGCATTCGCGCAGTAGTGTCCGAAAGCATGTTAAGTGGCGATGCGGCATCAGCAGGTCTTGCTGGTAACCCATTCCCTGCACTTGCCGAAATGCAGTTATTGGCAAAAGAGATGCGCAAACAATTACCTAAAGTAATTTCGCCTTGTTTAATTATGCATTCAGGCAATGATGATATCGCCAATATAGAAACTAATGCCAAATTGGTTGAAAAATCAGTATCAGGCTCAACAAAATTAGTGGTCTTAAATGATAGTTATCATTTAATTACTATTGACAGCCAACGCCGTGAAGTAATCAAAGAGTGTGCATCGTTCTTTGATAATATCGCAGAAGGAATAAAAGCATAATGTCACCATTAGTTATTATACTTTGGATTAGTAATATCTGTTTTGATACGCTAGGACAAGTCGCTTTTAAATTTGCAGCCATCGCGCCAAATAATCGCGATGGTTGGTACTACTGGCTAGATTTATCGAAAAATAAGTGGATTTGGGTTGGTGTTATATCTTATATTGCTGAATTTTTATTATGGTTAGCCTTTTTAACCTTAGTCCCTCTTTCTCAAGGCGTATTACTTGCTTCATTTAATATCATTACGATTATGTTAGTTGGTCGAATTATTTTTAAAGAATTACTAACCATTTATCGCTTAATTGGGATGCTATTAATTACAGCTGGTGTCATTTTTGTAGGAATGTCTTAATATGGCTAGATTTTATTTAATTGGCTTTTCTGTATTGCTCTTTTTTGACACAATTGCGCAATGTAGTTTTAAATTAACGGCTATCGAAGCTCAACCATTAGAAATGAGTATTCAATGGTTAATCCGAGTATTTACCAATCCTTGGATTTATATTTCAATAGTAGGATATATTCTTACTTTCTTCACTTGGATGACATTATTAAAAAAAGCACCTGTAGGTCCTGCTTTTGCTGCATCACACTTTGAAATTGTGACAGTTATGATTGTTTCAATCTGGTTATTTCACGAACCGATTACATTATTCAAGTTAATAGGTGCAATATTAATTGTTTCAGGTATTCTCTTTTTAGCCCTAGCTGAAAATAAATTATCTAAACAAAATTTACACAATCATCAACATTAAATTCTGAACACAATAATGGAAAGGTAGGTAAAGGTTTATACTTAAAGTACCGCTTTCCTAAAACCTTTTTACAAGTTTATACTGCTAATGCCCTTAATAAGGTTAAATTAAGTTGATGTTGTTCTTGTTGCCAATTGATAAGCTTATCTGGCGATATGGTAGGTTGTTTATCGAGTGAACTGAGTAAACGTTTAAACCAATTTGATGATTGCCATATAGATAGCTCTCCCGTAATATCACTACCAATAATTCTAGGTTTTATTGATGATATAGTATCAAGAATATGATATGTTTGTAGCTTACCTTGATCCCAATTGGTATGAATTACATCTTCGCTCAATACATCTTTATCAATCGATAAGTAAACGGGTTGTGCACTGCGATACTGTTCTGATAAAAAGCTCGCAATAAGATCATCTGGTGTTGCAAAATGTCGAAAAGCGTGTCCTAAACCAATTTTTTTGGCCCATGCAACATTGACCTCCAAGCTCCAATAAGTCAACTTTTTATGAAAAAGCGCTGACCATCTATTTTCCCAAAAATGAGAAAGCCCAATATCATGAGACGTAATACCAAGTACATGTACATGACTAACAAAAGGCAAACTTGCCACATAACTAACCCATGAACCACAATGAATACCAAACAAATATCGCATATTGTCTGGATGATTATCAAAAATCACGACTTGAATTGGATTTTTGGCAGAATATTGTTTAGCTAGATTTTCAATCAGTAATAATGAAATATGGTGATAATCACCGCTACCCATTAATACCGTACCATGGTTTTCAGGTAAAGATTGCTGTAACACATTTTTAAATTGGTGAAATTTTTTCTTAGTACAACCAAAACGAATCGCATCTTGCCATTGGGTAAAATCAATCGTTTTAGCATGATAAATTTCACCAACACTTCTATCAAAATTGAGAATAATAGGACATGTCATGTTACTTTCTCCTTGTCACTTTCAAAATGACCAATGAATCTACGCAATACGGTTCTTAATAATGGATTGCGAATATAGACAAGATGTTTAGTAAAGGTGAATTTTGCACCTAACGAAGCTTTTACTTCGGGATCAGTCCAACCTGCAATATAGTGACTAAAACCTTGCTGTAAAGCATATTCAAGATTAACAAACCAACTTACAAAATAGAGATTAAGTTCCCTTGCCTGCGGATAAACCATACCGATATATTTATCAACTAGCATATTATTAACAACAAAACAAATATTGAACCCCACCAACCTATCATTATAGTGATAAGTCACTATATGTGCATTTTGGGTTTTACATTGTAATAGTTGGGTGAAAAATGGTTTGGTCAATAAGTCAAAATGTATTTCACTTTGCTGATAAACATTAAGATACAATTGATAATACTCATCTAGAACAGTATCATTAAAAAAACAATCATCACCACTATGCAAAACATTAATATTTAATTTTTCACGTGATCTTAATTTTCTTCTAAAATTTTTACGTCGGCTATAAGAAAACTGTAAAAAAACCTCGTCCATATTTGCAAAATCAATCGGAACCCAAGCTAATGCCTGCCCTTCAACTTCGATAAAACCATTTTCTTTTAATGACGAAATAAAATCCATTGAATAATGGTTGTCTTTTTCGTTTAGTAAAGGAGACGCAACAGGAATATCTTTAACAATAAAAAAAGGATACTGCTTAGCATAAGCTGCTTTGAGGTGTTCAGCCAATTGATTCGCATCAACGTTATCAGTTAATAATGCATATTCCGAAACAGTAGCACCAACAAAACAAGTATGAGGTTGTAAATAACGCCGCCATTTATTATAAAAAGGAAGTTTCTGAACTTTATGCCTGAAATCATCATCTGCAGTAGTAAGAAGATCAAACTTAGCAGAAAAAATAGGCACACCATCTTCGCTCAGCCATGCTGAAAAATCTTGCGGAGGATGAGCTAAAAAATTGTCTATTAATTCATTAGGTTCTAACTGATTAAGGTATTTCATAAGGTAAATCTATGATTGGCTGTAACACATAATCCCGCCAATAGACATTGACGGGATTATGAAGATCAAACAATTAAAGTTCTTTTTTCGCTCGGGTAATTAACTGATCTAGAAGTTCAATACCTTGATCAATTTCCTGACGTGAAATGTGTAATGATGGTGCAAAAGTAATCACATTTTTATAGTAACCACCAATATCAAGCACTAATCCCATTTTGGTACCTTTCCAATCAAGATCACCTGACATACCAATATCAACCATTTTGTCAACTAAGGCTTTATTAGCCGTAAAGCCATCTTCTGTACAAATTTCTGCGCGAAGTGCCAAGCCTAAACCATCAACTTCACCAATTTCTTTATGTTTCTTCTCAAGTGTTTTTAAACCCTCAAGGAAATAAGCACCACTATCCATTACCATTTTTTCGTAATCTGTTTCAGAAGTCATTTTTAATACTTCAAGACCAACAGCTGTACCTAATGGATTTGATGCAAAAGTTGAGTGGGTTGAGCCAACTGGGAATACTTGAGGATTGATTAATTCTTCACGCGCCCATAAACCACCTAGTGGATTAAGACCATTAGTTAATGCTTTAGCAAAAACAACGACATCAGGTTTAACATCAAAGTGTTCAATTGACCAAAGTTTACCTGTACGATAAAAGCCCATTTGGATTTCATCAACCACCAATAAAATACCATACTGATCTAAAACTTTTTTAAGTCCTTTAAAGTAATTACGAGGAGGAACAATATAACCACCTGTTGCCTGTAAAGGTTCAGCATAGAACGCTGCATATTCAGCTTGCCCAACTTTTGGGTCCCAAACACCGTGGTATTCAGTTTCAAATAAACGCGCAAATTCTGCGACTAAATGTTCACCATACTCTTCTGCTGTCATGCCTTTTGGACGACGGAAAGGATATGGGAAAGGAACAAACATCGCACGATCACCAAAATGACCATAGCGACGACGATAACGATAACTTGAAGTAATTGATGAAGCACCTAAAGTTCTACCATGGTATCCACCTTGGAAAGCGAACATTAATGATTTACCACCAGTAGCATTACGAACAACTTTTAAAGAGTCTTCAATACACTGTGAACCACCTACATTGAAATGTACCCGCCCTTCATAACCAAATCGCTTTTCCATACCTTGAGCAATAGTTTTAGCTAATTCAATTTTAGTTGGGTGTAAATATTGGCTAGCACATTGTGGTAAGGTATCAATTTGCTTTTTAAGAACATTGTTTAAACGTTCATTGGCATAACCGAAGTTACATGCAGAATACCACATTTGTAGATCAAGGAAAGCTTTGCCTTCTTTGTCATACATATAACTACCTTCACAACCATCAAAAATTTTTGGTGGTTCTACATAATGCACTGTATCACCGAAAGAACAATATTTTGCCTCATCTGCTAACAAAGTAGCATCATCAGGACGGCTATTAATCATTTCTAAAGTTGGTTTACTCATAAGTTGTCTCACTAATTGATATTCAAATATGATAAAATGTGGCATTATTATTCAGGAAATTTGTTTGTTACAATGTACAATTAATGTATAGATTGTGTGACGACAAAACTAACTATCAATAAGATATAAAATTAGTATAAATAACGACAGGTGATCACCTTTTATATATGGGTATGAAAAATGAAAAAAACATTTTGTACACTTTCTATTTTATCAGTAATAACTTTAGGAGCTACCCAAATTGCATTAGCTGATTCCACCTCTATCGGGGGTGGTGTTGGTTGGAGTAATTCACCGTATAAAAGTTATAGTGCTAATTATTACCCTATTCCTCATATTGATTATGATAATGGCCTATTTTTTATCGATGACCTGTCAGCTGGTATTTATGCTTATAATCAGGACAATCAAAGCGTGTCTATTGGCGCACGTTATTTATCTAACGAATTTAAGCCACATGATTCAGATAACCACCAATTAAGGCTACTTGATAGCCGCCATTCAACATTACTTGCAGAAATCGAGTATTCTATTGATACCAATTGGGGAAGTTTTTCGAGTAGTGTAGGAACTGATGTATTAAATGAAAGTAATAGTATTTTAGTAAATACTGATTATACCGTTCCTTATATGCAAGGCAATTTGATTGTTGCGCCCACCATCGGTATAAATTGGGCTAATAATAAGCACAACAATTATTATTATGGTGTTTCACATAAAGAAACCTCTCGTTCAGGATTACGATACTTTAATGCTGATGCGTCATTGACACCTTATGCTGAAATAGCTGCACAATATTCATTAACCCCAAATATTGCGACATTTGGTGGAGTTCATATTGACAAGTTAACTGGTGATGCGGCAGATAGTCCAATGGTGGACAATAGCACGGTAACCTCGATTTATATGGGTGTATCTTATAGCTTCTAATAAATATACATTTATACTCAATAACCAAATAATGACAGCTTATTATTCTCTATAAGCTGTTACTCATTTAAACAATGATAACCCTTTATTACAAAAATGCAGGAAATAGAAAAGTATGCTTTGGTTTAAAAATGCCATAATTTACCAACTTAATAGCGACACGTTACTTAATAAAGACGCAATAGAAAAAGCACTAAAGTCTCACCCTTTTACTCCATGTGGTAATTTAGACACCACAAAAATGGGCTGGGTTTCGCCTTATTGTGATAATAACCAAGATGATTTTATAGTTGATATGCAAGGGCATTTATTATTACGGATCAAAAAAGAAACAAAAATATTACCAGCCCCCGTAATAAAACAAGCTTTATTAGAAAAAATCGATAAACAAGAACAAGCTCTAAGCAGAAAACTAACTAAAAACGAAAAGGCGACTTTAAAAGATGAAGTTATGATTGATCTAATGCCAAGGGCTTTTAGTAAATATAATCATTATTGGTTATGGTTAGATACGCATAATAAACGCATTATTGTTGACTGTAGTAGCTTTAAACAATCAGAAGATATCTTAGCGATTCTACGTAAAGAGCTTGGCTCACTCGCTTTAACCCCTTTATCAATTGATAAACCACTTGAACAGGTTATGACCTCATGGGCTAAGGAAAACCTAAAATTCCCACCATTTTTATTAGGCGATCAAGCCGAACTAAAAGATCCTCTTGAAGGAAATGGAATTATTAGCTGTAAAAATCAAGAAATCACCAGTGATGAAATGCGTGTCCATTTCGATTCAGGGAAATGGATCACTAAAATTAAAATTATTGATGAAAGAGGCGTTAGCTTTATTGTTAATAGTGACTTAACATTTAAACGAATTAAGTTTGATTCTGCTATTTTGGATGAAAACGAAGATATCGGTTCAGATGAATTTAATAAGCGATTAGAAGCTGACTTTTTTATTATGGCTAATGCATTAGCAAATACTATTAATGACTTTTACATAACAATTAACAAAATTATTTGATAAAATTATCTAAATTTTTTTTATTGTAACTGCAATAACTATAGATTTGCCTATTATCTATGCTATACTTGACATCAGATTATGGGTAACATAATTATATAAAAATAAGTATTGTTCTTTTTACTTTAAATTAATTTTAAACAATAAAAGAAACTAAACATCGTCTATAACAACATATAAGTTGAGGCAATAAAATGAAAAAAACTACTCTAGCTCTAGCAATCGCAGTTGCAAGTTTAACAGCTACTGCAGCTAACGCAGCATACGATGACAACACTATTTATGCAGGTGCTAAATTAGGTTGGTCGGAACTTTATAGATTAGATGCAAATAAAGTTCGTGTATGGGATGACGTTGGCATTAGCACGTCAAACCGTAGCAACGTTGCTGGTGGGGCTTTCCTTGGTTTCCAAGCAAATCCTTACTTAGCTTTCGAATTAGGCTACGACTGGTTAGGATCTGCTAAATATAAAAGATCTTTCAGTTATGCAGGAAGAAGCTATGATGTAGGTCATAGTAAAGTTTCTGCACAAGGTGTTTCTTTAACTGGTAAATTAAGTTATCCTATCATTGACGGACTAGATATCTATGGTCGTGCAGGTGGTATGGTTACTATCGCTAAATGGAAAAATAGCGGCTTAGTTAAAAAATATGAAAAACTTGACAATGGTACAAAAACTGACCTATCTCCAGTTTATGCATTAGGTCTTGACTATCGTTTCGACGAAGACTTCTCTACTCGTTTAGAATACCAATATGTTCAACATATTCATACTAAAACTGACGCATCTCCAGACGCAGGTACTGTAAGCTTGGGTATTACTTATCGTTTAGGTTCACCAGCTACTCCAGCACCAGTTGAATTAAAAACTGAAGTAAACCGCTATGTATTAAATGAAGATGTACTATTTGCTTATGCGAAAGCTGACTTAAAAGAAGAAGGTCGCCAAGCATTAGACAACTTACTAACAAATCTTGTTAAACTTAACCCAACTGAAAGCGCTATCGTAGTAATTGGTCATACTGACCGTATCGGTTCAGTTAGTTATAACCAAAAACTATCAGAACAACGTGCTAACTCAGTAATGAAATATTTAATTGCTAAAGGTGTTCCTTCTAACCTAATTAGCGCTCGTGGTGTGGGTAAATCTCAACCAGTTACTGGTACAAAATGTAATGCTCTTCGTGGTGCTAGCTTAAAAGCTTGTTTAGCTCCAGATCGTCGTGTTGAAATTGAAGTTAAAGCACTTAACGAAAAAGAAGTTCAAGTAACTAATGAAACAAATTAATTTTTTGTTATTTAGATACTTCATTAAGACCCGGTTATAAGCCGGGTTTTTCTTATTTTTATTGTTAACAACTAAATTAAATATTACCTTAGATCTACAAATTATCCACAAAAAAGATTATAATACTTCACGATATTGTTAGTAAGCAAAGTTAAAGGAGTTGCCGTGCCTACCGCTATTTGGCAAGATTGCCTTTCTCAATTACAAGAAGAAATCCCCACAACAGAATTCAACTTATGGATTCGCCCGTTGCAAGCGGAAATGGTTGATAATAAACTCTATATCTATGCGCCCAATAGATTTGTCCTAGATTGGGTAAGAAATAAATATTTAACTACTATTTCTCAACTATTAAATAAACTAATTAATGACGATTCTCTAAAATTATTTCTTGAGGTTGGTTCAACCGTATCCGCAGATAAAAAAGAACAAAATAACCAAAAGAAAGCAGAGGTTGTTCCTGCATGGAAAACAACAAAAGAAACCAATAATAATCATGTGTATCATTCAGGTATTAACCATAAGCACACTTTTAATAGTTTTGTTGAGGGTAAATCAAACCAACTTGCTGTTGCGGCTGCAAAACAAGTAGCTGAAAATCCAGGAAAAGCTTATAATCCACTATTCTTATATGGTTCCACCGGTTTAGGTAAAACGCATTTATTACATGCAGTTGGCAATCAAATAATGGCAAAAAAAGCCAACGCCAAAGTTGTTTACATGCATTCCGAGCGCTTTGTGCAAGACATGGTCAAAGCACTACAAAATAACGCTATCGAAGAATTTAAAAATTACTACCGTTCTGTTGATGCTTTACTTATCGATGACATTCAGTTTTTTGCAAATAAAGAGCGATCTCAAGAAGAATTTTTCCACACCTTTAACTCTTTATTAGAGGGTAATCAGCAAATTATTTTAACGTCAGATCGCTATCCTAAAGAAATTAATGGCGTTGAAGACCGACTAAAATCACGTTTTGGTTGGGGACTAACCATTGCAATTGAGCCACCTGAACTAGAAACACGGGTTGCAATTTTAATGAAAAAAGCCGAGGAAAATCATATTAAATTACCTGAAGAAGTCGCTTTTTTTATTGCTAAACGATTACGCTCTAATGTTCGTGAATTAGAAGGTGCTCTTAATCGGGTTATCGCTAATGCTAATTTTACTGGTAAGGCCATTACCATTGATTTTGTTAAAGATGCCTTAAAAGATTTACTCGCTTTACAAGAAAAACTTGTCACCATTGAAAATATACAAAAGACAGTTGCCGAATATTATAAAATTAAAGTATCAGATTTACTTTCTAAACGTCGTTCTCGTTCTGTGGCAAGACCACGGCAAGTAGCAATGGCGCTTGCCAAAGAGCTCACAAATAAAAGCCTACCTGAAATCGGTGACGGCTTTGGTGGAAGAGATCACACGACTGTATTACATGCATGTAGAAAGATCGCAGAGTTAAAAGAAGAAAGTAATAACATTAAAGAAGATTACTCCAATTTAATTCGAACATTATCAACTTAAAAAGAATCAATACTATGAAATTTATTATAGATCGTGAAAAACTAATAAAGCCATTACAACTTGTAAGTGCACCATTAAGTAGTCGCCCTACACTACCAATTTTGGGGAATTTATTATTACAAGTGAGTGATAACACGCTATCGATGACAGGAACTGATCTTGAAATAGAGATGATATCTCATCTACCATTAATTGAACCAAGTGAACCTGGCGCAACAACCGTGCCAGCAAGAAAGTTTCTTGATATCTGCCGAAACTTACCTAATGATGCCAAAATTTCGATAAGCGTTGACGATAACCGATTGATGATTCAATCAGGACGTAGTAAATTTTCATTATCAACACTACCAGCTACCGATTTTCCAAATTTAGAAAATTGGCAAAGTGATGTTGAACTTTCAGTTCCACAAAAAACCATTAAACGCCTTATTGATGCAGTACAATTTTCAATGGCGAATCAAGACGTAAGATATTACCTAAATGGCATGTTATTTGAAATTGAAGATGGTTTACTAAAATCAGTTGCAACAGATGGACATCGATTAGCTTTATGCGCACAACCTATTGAACAAGATACTAAAACTAATCATTCTGTCATTTTACCAAGAAAAGGGGTACTAGAGCTTGCAAAACTGGTTAGTGATAACGAAGAATTAATCAATATGCAAATTGGTAATAATAACTTACGGGTTAATCTTGGTGATTTCACTTTCACATCAAAACTCATTGATGGAAGATTCCCTGACTACAAACGAGTATTACCACGCAACCCAGATAAACCACTTGAAGTATCTTGCGAAGAACTTAGAAACGCCCTATCAAGAGTTGCGATCTTATCTAATGAAAAATTTCGTGGTATTCGACTTTATGTCCATAACAATCAAATAAAGATTACAGCAAACAACCCAGAACAAGAAGAAGCAGAAGAAGTTATTGACGTAAAATATGAATCCGCAGAGCTTGAGATTGGCTTCAATGTAACCTATCTACTTGATATATTAAATACATTGAAATGTGATAGCGTACAACTATTATTAACCGATGCAACATCAAGTGTACAAATAGAAGATATTAATAATCAAACAGCAACTTATGTTGTTATGCCAATGCGCTTATAATCCAATCTTACTTAATATTCCGGCTTCGTCCGGAATAATTTAAAGCATATGACTCTTTCAAAAATTAAAGTTCATCATTTTCGTAATATTAGTTATGCACAGTTATCTTTATCGCCACATTTCAACTTCATTGTTGGCGATAACGGGAGTGGAAAAACGAGCTTACTTGAAGCTATTTATATGCTTGGTCATGGTCGTGCATTTAGACATACTCAATCTAATCGAATTATTCAACACGAACAGCCAGAACTAGTATTATTCAGCGAACTAAACACAGCCAATCAACAAAATCACTCAATTGGGCTTGCTAAATCGCGTAATAATGATAATAAAATCAGAATAGATGGAGATGAAGGTTATCGATTAACCGATTTAGCCAAATTATTACCCATTCAACTAATCACACCTGAAGGATTTGATTTATTGACTGGTGGACCTAAATATCGCCGAGCATTTATTGATTGGGGATGTTTTCATCACCACCCTGAATTTGTTCATTTATGGAATAATTTAAAGCGTTTATTTAAACAACGCAATGCATTATTAAAGCAATCCCATAACTATAATCAATTATTACCTTGGGACAAAGAACTTGCGCCCATCGCTGAAAAAATTAGCCACATTAGAGAAAACTACTCACAACATATTTTTCCTGAAATTATACAAACTTGCCATGATTTTTTACCCGAATACCAACTTAATTGCCAATATTACCAAGGTTGGGAGCATGGTACTGATTATGCTGAAATATTACGCAAACAGTATGAACGAGACAAACTCCTTAACTACACATCAGCTGGACCACATAAAGCAGATATTCGATTACGTGTTGATAACATTCCAGTTGAAGATCTGTTATCACGTGGTCAATTAAAATTATTAATGTGCGCATTACGTTTATCTCAAGGTGAATATTACTCTAAGCAAAATACCCAAGCTTGTATCTACCTACTTGATGATTTTGCATCTGAATTAGATAACAATAAACGCGAATTATTAGCCAAACGTTTAAAACAAGCTAATTCACAAGTATTCATAACTGCAGTTAACCAATCGCAAATTACCCATATGATCGATGAAAATGATAAGATTTTTCACATAAGATCTGGTATAATTTCGTAAATATACAGAACGATATAAACAATCAAAAAAGTCGAGAAATCCATGTCCAATTCTTATGATTCTTCTAGCATTAAAGTACTCAAAGGGCTTGATGCTGTCCGTAAACGTCCAGGTATGTATATTGGTGATACTGATGATGGTACAGGACTTCACCATATGGTTTTTGAAGTTGTTGATAATGCCATAGATGAAGCATTAGCTGGATATTGTCACCATATTGAAGTAACAATCCACCCTGATAACTCTGTTTCTGTACGTGACGATGGTCGCGGTATTCCAACAGGTATTCATGAAGAAGAAGGTATTTCAGCAGCAGAAGTTATCATGACCGTATTGCATGCTGGCGGTAAATTTGATGATAATTCTTACAAAGTATCTGGTGGTTTGCATGGTGTAGGTGTTTCAGTTGTTAACGCCTTATCAGATAAATTAGAATTAGTTATTTATCGTGATGGAAAAATCCACCAACAAGTTTATAACTTAGGTGTCCCGCAAGCTCCCCTAAAAATAATTGGCGAAACATCTGAATCTGGCACCTATGTACGCTTCTGGCCAAGCCCGGAAACATTTACTAATATTGAATTTGTCTACGAAATATTAGCAAAACGACTACGAGAATTATCATTCTTAAACTCAGGCGTATCAATAAGATTACTTGATGAGCGCACAGGCAAAAATGAACATTACCATTACGAAGGTGGCATTCAAGCATTTGTTGAATACTTAAACAAAAATAAAAACCCTATTCATCCTAAAATATTTTACTTCAGCACAGAAAAAGACGGTATTGGTGTTGAAGTAGCACTACAATGGAACGATGGTTACCAAGAAAACATCTATTGCTTTACTAACAACATTCCGCAACGAGATGGCGGTACTCACTTGGCGGGTTTCCGTGGAGCAATGACGCGCACATTAAACAACTATATGGAAGCTGAAGGATACAGCAAAAAAGCCAAAATCAGCGCCACAGGTGATGATGCTCGTGAAGGTTTAATTGCGGTAGTATCAGTTAAAGTGCCTGACCCTAAATTCTCATCACAAACCAAAGACAAATTGGTATCATCAGAAGTAAAATCTGCCGTTGAATCCGTAATGGGCGAAAAGTTAACAGAATATCTACTTGAAAACCCAAGTGATGCCAAAATTGTCGTCGGAAAAATCATCGATGCCGCAAGAGCACGAGAAGCCGCCCGTAAAGCGCGCGAAATGACACGTCGAAAAGGCGCCTTAGACTTAGGCGGATTACCAGGTAAACTTGCTGATTGCCAAGAAAAAGACCCAGCTTTATCTGAATTATACTTAGTGGAAGGAGACTCTGCGGGGGGCTCAGCAAAACAGGGCCGCAACCGCAAAAATCAAGCAATCTTACCGCTTAAAGGTAAAATTTTAAATGTCGAAAAAGCCCGTTTTGACAAAATGCTCTCATCTCAAGAAGTCGGAACACTAATTACCGCATTAGGTTGTGGAATTGGCCGTGATGAATATAACCCAGACAAAATGCGTTACCACAGCATTATTATCATGACCGATGCCGACGTTGATGGCTCGCATATTCGAACGTTATTATTAACATTCTTCTACCGACAAATGCCAGAAATCATTGAGCGAGGTTATGTTTATATTGCACAACCACCTTTATACAAAGTCAAAAAAGGAAAACAAGAACAATATATCAAAGATGATGTGGCAATGACGCAATTTCAAATTGCCTTAGCGCTTGAAGATGCATCGTTACATGTCAATGACCATGCACCTGCACTTGCAGGCGAAGCATTAGAAAGACTAATTGATGAATATCAAAAAGTCGAAAAACTTATTACAAAAATGGAACGTCGCTATCCAAAAGCGTTGTTATCGGAATTGGTTTATCATGATGTATTAAACGAAAGTATTTTACAAAACCAACAACAGGCCGAAAATTGGGCAAAAACCCTTGTTGAAAAACTATCAAATAAAGAACAACATGGTAGCAGTTACCTTTATTCAGCTGAATATAATGAAAAAGCACAGCTATATGTGCCAATCATTAAAGTAAAAACTCATGGTGTAGATACTAATTATCCATTAGATCAAGTTTTCATCCATAGTAATGAATACCGTAATATCTGCCACCTTGGTACACAATTAAAAGATCTACTTGAAGACAGCGCCTTTATTCAACGAGGAGAACGCAAACAACCCGTAGAATCTTTTGATGAAGCTGTTGATTGGTTAATTAAAGAATCACGTCGTGGATTAACTATTCAGCGTTATAAAGGACTAGGTGAAATGAACCCAGAACAGTTATGGGAAACCACAATGGATCCAACCAGTCGTCGCATGTTGCAAGTCACCATAAAAGATGCAATTGAAGCGGATCAATTATTTACCACATTAATGGGTGATGAAGTTGAGCCACGCCGACTATTTATTGAAGAAAATGCCCTTAAAGCGGCGAATTTAGATTTTTAAATATTATCGTGATAAAAAGTAAAAAAATCAGACATAATGTCTGGTTTCAGATTGATGACAATGAACTCGCTTTTTGGCGAGTTCTTTGATCTAATAGAGAGGAGTCCATTATAAGAGGAATTCTTCTATGCTAAAAAAACAACTCCAGCGACTCTGTGATTGCGGTTATTTTTAAATGCTTGCTTGATACGTTAAATAGAGAATGGGTATATTCTCTTTTATTGTTGGAATAAAACTAATTAGCTGTGTCAGAAAACTTAACTACTACATTAGGGAGGGACAAATTCCCCCAAAATCATACTGCTATTTATTTCATCAAATGGCTAAAAAGTTTGCTAACTTCTTCGTAATCATCTTATTTCACAAATTAAAGCGCCCCAACAATACGATGTGGTATGTATTGTTCTTCTAAATATTCAATATCTTCCTCCGATAAAAATACTTTAAGTGATCCAACAGCATCATCGAGATAATTGGTTTTAGTTGCACCAATAATTGGTGAAGTGACTCCTTTAGCAAATTGCCAAGCTAATGCTATTTGTGTCATGGTTACTTCATATTTTTGTGCAAGTTCATTAACTCTTTGCACAATACTGACATCAGCTTTTTGCGTGCCATCATATTTAGACTTGGCGACTTGATCGGTTTGGCTGCGTAAGGTGTTGGTTTTCCATGCTAGGCGAGCAAGCCTGCCTGCAGCTAAAGGGCTATATGGTGTTAAAGAGACATTGAATTGTTGGCAGATAGGGATAAGCTCGCGTTCATCTTCACGGTAAAGTAAATTGTAGTGATTTTGCATAGAAATAAAAGGCGTCCAACCATTTTGCTTTGCCACAAGTTGCATGTTATAAAATTGGTATCCATACATAGCCGAAGCTCCTAAAGCTCTGACTTTTCCTGCCTTGACAAGATTGTGTAAAGCTTGCATTGTTTCTTCCATTGGTGTTGTATCGTCAAAGCGATGAATGATGTATAAATCAACATAGTCAGTGCCAAGTCGTTTAAGCGATCCGTCTATTTCCCTTTCAATTGCGGTTTTTGATAGGTGTCCTTCGTTAAAATAGACTTTTGTTGCCAATATGACTTTGTCGCGAGCGATATTTTTTTTGATTGCCCGTCCTAAATATTCTTCGCTTGTACCGGCAGAATAAGTGTTGGAAGTGTCAATAAAATTAATTCCTAAATCTAGTGCATGTTTAATAATTGTTTCGCTTTGATCGGGATTAAGTGTCCATGCATGCATTTTACTGGCAGGATCACCAAAACTCATACATCCTAAACAAAGACGAGACACTTTAATCTCAGAGTTGCCAAGTTGTAAATATTCCATAAAATCCTCCCTTGTAAAAATTAATTTGAATAAACTTTATCCTTCTAACAATAAGCGAATAATATATTTTCGATAAATTATTCTAACCCTTATATTTATTGAAATAAATAAGTTTCTAATTGATAGTATCATGAATTAAATTCACTAATAACAACCTTATGTATAACTGTAAATAGTGAAATTTATTTTTAATATCAATGATGTACTAAAAACATGCTAGATAAATTAGTAAAAGTATTAATAGACATTTAGAATAATTGGCTAAAGGCTTTCTTTTAACGGAAATATGTTCGAGGCTTGACGTTTTATAATGCTGTAGAAAATATAAGGTTACTGCGGTTAGTTAACTTTAAGTATATATGAAATTATTGATTAAAAAATAAAAAAGGCACACCTAAATGCACCTTTTTTACTGATTATAAAGAGCATCAATAGTTGCTCTTTATTACGGTAAGTTTGATTACTTAATAACTTTAGCAACAACACCCGCACCAACAGTACGACCACCTTCACGAATCGCAAAACGTAAGCCGTCTGCCATTGCGATTGGGTGAATTAATGATACTGTCATTTTGATGTTATCTCCAGGCATTACCATTTCTACACCTTCTGGTAATTCGATAGTACCAGTTACGTCAGTTGTACGGAAGTAGAACTGTGGACGGTAACCTTTGAAGAATGGAGTGTGACGACCACCTTCATCTTTGCTTAAGATATACACTTCTGATTCAAAATCAGTATGTGGTGTGATTGAACCTGGTTTTGCAAGTACTTGACCACGTTCAATTTCTTCACGTTTTGTACCACGTAGTAATACACCAACGTTTTCACCTGCACGGCCTTCGTCAAGTAATTTACGGAACATTTCAACACCAGTACAAGTTGTTTTAGTGGTTGGCTTGATACCAACAATTTCAACTTCTTCCCCAACTTTGATTACACCGCGTTCAACACGACCAGTCACTACTGTACCACGTCCTGAAATTGAGAATACGTCTTCAATTGGTAATAGGAATGGTTTGTCGATATCACGTTCTGGCTCTGGAATGTAGCTATCTAATGCTTCTGCTAATTCAACAATTTTGTCTTCCCATGCTGCATCGCCTTCTAACGCTTTAAGCGCAGAACCACGAATTACTGGAGTATCATCACCTGGAAAATCATATTGAGATAGAAGTTCACGTACTTCCATTTCAACTAATTCTAATAATTCTTCGTCATCAACCATATCACATTTATTTAAGAATACGATGATGTAAGGAACACCTACTTGACGACCTAAAAGGATGTGTTCACGAGTTTGTGGCATAGGACCATCTGTTGCTGCTACTACTAAGATAGCACCGTCCATTTGTGCAGCACCAGTGATCATGTTTTTAACATAGTCAGCATGGCCTGGGCAGTCTACGTGTGCGTAGTGACGAGTTGGTGTATCGTATTCAACGTGTGAAGTGTTGATGGTGATACCACGTGCTTTTTCTTCTGGTGCGTTATCGATTTGATCGAATGCACGAGCTTGACCGCCGTATTTTTTAGCAAGTACAGAAGTAATTGCAGCAGTTAAAGTTGTTTTACCGTGGTCAACGTGGCCGATTGTACCAACGTTTAGATGGGGTTTTGTACGTTCAAATTTTTCTTTAGACATCTTAATGTTCCTTTATTAAATCACTTCCCTTAAGTGATTAAGGGAAGTGTTACTTTATTTAGATAAAATTATTTCGCTTTACGAGCTTCAATAATTGCGGTTGCAATATTTGTTGGTGCTTCATTGTACTTCAAGAACTCCATTGAGTAAGAAGCACGACCTTGAGTTTGTGAACGAAGGTCTGTTGCATAACCAAACATTTCTGAAAGTGGAACTTGTGCTTTAACAGTTTTACCTGTTGCAGTATCTTCCATTCCTTCGATCATACCACGACGACGGTTTAAGTCACCGATAACATCACCCATATAATCTTCTGGAGTTTCAACTTCGACTTTCATAATTGGTTCTAAAAGCACAGGTTTAGCTTTCATGAAGCCATCTTTAAATGCCATTGAACCAGCAATTTTAAATGCCATTTCTGATGAGTCAACATCATGGTAAGAACCATCAAAGATAGTGACTTCGACATCAACAATTGGGTAACCAGCAAGAACACCGTTTTTCATTTGTTCTTGACAGCCTTTATCAACCGCAGGGATGTATTCTTTAGGAACCACACCACCAACGATTTCGTTGTTGAATTTGTAGCCTTCGCCACCAGCTTCCAATGGTTTGATTTTTAACCATACATGACCGTATTGACCACGACCACCAGACTGACGAACAAATTTACCTTCTTGTTCTACTTCATTGCGAATTGTCTCACGGTAAGCAACTTGTGGTTTACCAACATTTGCTTCCACTTTAAATTCACGTTTCATACGGTCAACGATGATTTCTAAGTGAAGTTCACCCATACCAGAAATAATAGTTTGACCAGATTCTTCATCAGTGTGAACACGGAATGAAGGGTCTTCTTGTGCTAGTCGACCTAAAGCAAGGCCCATTTTTTCTTGGTCAGCTTTAGTTTTTGGTTCAACAGCAACCGAAATCACTGGTTCAGGGAATTCCATTCTTTCAAGAATAATTGGTGCACTTTCAGCACAAAGAGTATCCCCTGTTGTGACATCTTTAAGACCAATTGCAGCAGCAATATCGCCTGCGCGAACTTCTTTAATTTCTTCACGTTTGTTAGCATGCATCTGAACGATACGACCAAAACGTTCTTTCTTATCTTTTACAGAGTTAAGAACAGTATCACCAGAGTTAACAACACCAGAGTAAACACGGAAGAATGTTAAGTTACCAACAAATGGGTCTGTTGCAATTTTGAACGCTAATGATGAGAATGGTTCATCATCACTTGAGTGACGTTCAGCAGCTTCACCATTTGGTAATTCACCTTTGATTGCTGGCACATCAGTTGGCGCTGGTAAGTATTCAATAACAGCATCAAGCATGAATTGCACACCTTTGTTTTTAAAGGCACTACCACAAGTTACTAAGATGATTTCGTTGGCAAGTACGCGCTCACGCAATGCGGCTTTCACTTCTTGCTCAGTTAACTCTTCACCACCAAGGTATTTTTCCATCAACTCTTCACTTGCTTCAGCTGCAGTTTCTATTAAGAAAGAACGCCATTCTTCAACCTGGTCAACCATGTCAGCTGGCACATCTTCATAAGTAAATGTTACACCTTGATCAGCATCATTCCAGTTAATTGCTTTACGTTTAAGTAAATCAACAACACCAGTAAATCCTTCTTCAGCACCGATTGGTAAAACTAAAGGAACTGGAACCGCTGCTAAACGAGTTTTGATTTGATCAACAACACGTAAGAAGTTAGCTCCCATACGGTCCATTTTGTTGACAAATGCAATACGTGGAACTTTATATTTGTTTGCTTGACGCCATACAGTTTCTGATTGAGGTTGCACACCACCAACCGCACAGTAAACCATTACTGCACCATCAAGAACACGCATAGAACGTTCAACTTCGATTGTAAAGTCAACGTGTCCAGGGGTGTCGATGATGTTGATACGGTGTGGTTCAAATTGTTGACCCATGCCAGACCAGAAAGCTGTTGTTGCTGCAGATGTGATAGTAATACCACGTTCTTGTTCTTGTTCCATCCAGTCCATGGTAGCTGCACCATCATGAACTTCACCAATTTTGTGACTAACGCCAGTATAAAACAAAATACGTTCAGTCGTTGTTGTTTTACCTGCGTCAATATGTGCACTGATACCGATGTTACGGTAGCGTGCTATAGGGGTTGTACGAGCCATATTAATCCTCTGTTTAGAATCGTTTGCTTAATAAAACATCATTTTGGTGACCGATAGCAGATAAGGGCTATCAGTCCAAATTCAAGTCACTTATACAATTATAAGTGCGAATATTACCAACGATAGTGTGCAAACGCTCTATTAGCTTCAGCCATACGATGAACATCTTCGCGTTTTTTCACAGCGGTACCTTTGTTTTCAAAAGCATCCATAAGTTCATTCGCTAGGCGTAAAGCCATTGATTTGTCGCCACGTTTACGTGCAGCATCTACAATCCAACGCATTGCAAGTGCATTACGACGAACTGGACGCACTTCAACAGGAACTTGGTATGTAGAACCACCAACGCGACGTGACTTAACTTCTACAGTTGGTCTTACGTTATCTAATGCAACTTCAAAAGCTGCTAAGTGGTCTTTTCCACTACGCTCAGCTAATTTATCAAGAGCTGAATATACGATTGATTCTGCGATAGATTTTTTACCATCTATCATTAAAATATTTACAAATTTCGCCAGTAACTCTGAACCGAACTTCGGATCAGGAAGAATTTTTCTTTGACCGACAACATGACGACGTGGCATTGGAATACTCCGTTTATATGTTATAAATTTTCAGGTTTACCCAAAACTCAAATGAGTTAAATGGAATTATATAGTTTGGCCTTACTTAACGGAGTTCCATTAAGCTTTAGGTCGTTTAACACCGTATTTTGAACGGCTTTGTTTACGATCTTTAACACCTGCGCAGTCTAATGCGCCGCGAACAGTGTGGTAACGAACACCTGGTAAGTCTTTAACACGACCACCACGGATTAAAATTACACTATGTTCTTGTAGGTTATGACCTTCACCACCGATATAAGAAGTAACTTCAAAACCGTTGGTTAAACGTACACGACATACTTTACGTAATGCTGAGTTTGGTTTTTTCGGTGTAGTTGTGTAAACACGAGTACAAACACCGCGTTTTTGCGGGCATGCTTCAAGGGCAGGAACGTTGCTTTTTGCTTCCTTTAGTGCTCTTGGTTTGCGTACCAGCTGATTAATTGTTGCCATTAATAAGCTCCTGATTAATTAAAATAAATTTAAAATTGCTTTTTAGATACGTAATTAATAACTGTAGACCAAAACCTATGTGTATAAGTTTTGGGTCGCAAGATTCTAGACCCCAGGGGAGATAATGTCAAGTTTTTGCTATCAATAAGTGCTTGATCTTGGTATTAATTATTTATAGAGGATAGTCGTTATTTTATAGAAAGACACTAGTATATCTGTTTATTTTTTGTTAAAAGATCAATAGTCCCTATTGTATAGTGTGTTTTTATTGTTATTAAAAACATTAAAATGTTATTAATTTTACATTTGAATAGTCCATAAATTATAAAACGCAATTCTCCCACATAACTCGGCAACTAAAACAATAATAAAAGCAATAGAGTAAATTATTGTTGATTGCTTAGATCGATAAATATTTACAATAACTAAAACAAGTGCAAGTACTAATAATAGGCATTGAATTAGCATCCAAATATATTGTTTTGAGGTAAGTTCAGGTGATACTGAGGTCATTAAATTAATATAAGGAATTTTTAATAACAGAATCGATATTACACCAGTAAAGAAAGAAATTATGCCAATTCGATATATCCCAAAAACTATTGCAACAATTCCTCCTAACACTAGCATAGAGGTATACATCTGAATGGCTGTGTAATAGGTATTCCAGGTTTTAACCGTTGGCAGCATATAAGTAAGAGCAATCATCCAAACAAAAATTAAACTAAAAAAGATCAGCAATAAAGATAATATTTTAGAAAAATTGGGGATTTGATATATACGTTGACAAAGTGAGTTGACCAATAGCCATTTTTTACCATCATTATGATAAGAAAAATAAGTTAGTAATACACATACTAATGTTATTCCAAACAAGAGACCAAAGGAAAAAATCTCATTGCTCATCGGCGAACGACCAATACCCCAAATAACATTAAGAGCCCGAAAAGGATGACCTAAATGTAGCGAAGCAATAAGCATTGCAACAGCCATTACAATCAGAGCTGCCATATTCATTGTATTTATCTTAATTAAACTGTATGAATAATGGCTTAAAGATGATATGCCACCAATCAATACCATCCCAGCAGATAATTGACCGAGTACCGTAAAAAATACTAATGGTAATTCATGCATATAACTCATAACTCCTCAGGATTAAGAACTTTACCTAAGGTATCACCAGATGCTTTGGCATGTGCATGTGGTTTTATCACAATATTAGGTTTAGTCAGCTGTGAACTTGGTAGTGGTGCAATATTGCATTCATCACCATAACGGTGACGTAGTTTTTCAATTTCGTCAAAATCTAACGCACGCTGAGGGCAAGATTCAACGCATACTGGTTTTAAACCTTCGGTTACACGTTCATAACAGCCATCACATTTTGACATGACTTTCTTTTGATGATCAAATTGCGGTGCTCCATAAGGACAACGCATTTCGCAATATCGACAACCAATACAAACATCTTGATTAACAACCACTAAACCATCTTGCTTTCGTTTATGCATCGCACCTGTTGGGCAACCTTGTACACAAGTTGGTTCTTCACAATGATTACACGAGATAGATAAATAATAGGCAAAGGTATCGTTTTGCCACATACCATCAACCAACTGCCAAGTACCTCCACCATATTCATAAACACGGCGAAAATGAACACCTAAAGCATTGTCTTTCTCGTCTTTACAACTGAGTTGGCAGGTTTTGCAACCGGTACATTTTGAAGAATCAATATAAAATCCATATTGCATTTTTATTATCCACTCTTTAATTTACGATGTTAATCCTGCAACCGATAATGGTTTAACTTCAACCAGATTGGTATGCTGTGGATTCGATTTTGCTAGTACTGTTGGGCGCAATGATGTTAACCGATTAATACATCCGCCAATATCAATCCCTATAGAATTGGTTTTTGCCCACATTCCTTGCGGAATCGCAATCACTCCTGGTAATATACGTGGTGTGACTTTAGCAGGAATATACAAACGACCACGATCGTTATAAACTTCAACCAATTGCCCATGCTTAATCTGCCTTTGCTCGGCATCGAATGGATTAATCCAAAGGCTGTTAGCAACAGCTTCACGCAATTGCGGTAAATTACTATAAGAGGAATGGCATTGCCCTTTAGTATGAAATCCAATAAGTTGCAACGGGTATTTTTTACGTTTTGGTTTATCTTCGCTCCCTTCGATAGCAGGCAAATATGCTGGAATTGGGTACAGAACATCTTCAGCATCAAGCTCCCATTTGTTGGCAATATTAGCTAATGCCTCTGAATAGATTTCTATTTTTCCCGACGGCGTGTTTAATGGGTTTTTAATAGGATCATCTCTAAAAGCTTTTAAACCAATTTGTTTATCACTATCGGCAAGCCTACGCTCAATTACTCCCATACCATCGGTATCAGCAAAAGGAGGTAAATTAGGTTCATTTTTTCGCAATTGCTCATAACAATATTCTATCCATTCATCTTGAGAACGACCTTCAGTAAATTTATCTTTTACGCCTAGCTTTTCAGAAAGATCGGTTAATACATCATAAGCTGCACGGTTTTCCCAAAGCGGATTAATTGTACGTTGCATACGAATTAAATAACTATACGCACCAGATGAATAAGAGTTATTAATCAAATCATTATTTTCAACTGATGAAACATCAGGCAGCAATAAATCAGCATATTTGGCTGATGCAGTCATATGCGTATCCCAAACAAGAATAAATTCACATTTAGATTCATCTTGTAAAATTTGGTGAGTACGATTTAGATCTGAATGTTGATTGCCAATTACATTACCAGCATAATTCCAGATAAATTTAATACCTACATCCAACTTCTCCTTACCTTTGAGATAAGAATTTCTAGCTGTCATACTTGGCCCATCTTCAATTGCCTTCGTCCATAGAAAGAAAGGAATACTGGTTTTAACAGGATTTGGAAGGTTAAAACTAGGTATAGGATAAATAACACTCCCACCCCACGTCCCAATATTGGTACCAGGTTTACCAAATTGTCCTGTAATAATAGGTAGCATCATAATCGCACGTGCGGTATGTTCGCCATTTTGCCAGCGCTGTACACCATAACCTTGAGAAATCCATGCAGCTTTAGCGTTAACAATATCCAGTGCTAGCTTACGAATTTGTTCCGCAGGAATACCTGTCTTTTTAGCTGCCCATTCTGGTGTTTTAGGCGTTCTATCGTTACCCAATCCGAGAATATAAGATTTAAAATCACTAAAAGGTGGTGCACTGTCAGGCAATGACTCAGTGTTCCAACCAACACAATATTGATTGAGCATTGCATCATCAATACGATCTTCTTCAAGTAAAGCATAGCCAATAGCAGCAACTAACGCAGCATCGGTACCGGGAATTATCGGGATCCACTCAGCATTATACGCCACCACACTTTCGCTGCGACGGGGATCAATTATAATCACCCGTGCATTACTTTGTTCTAATGCATGAAAAAGCTCTGTAACTTGCCCTCCACCCGACATTCGGGTCTCGGCAATGTTATGTCCAAACATCACAACTAAATCAGAATGCTTTATCTGATCAAGTAAAGAATCCTTAGCATTACCAAAAATATAAGGGCGAATAGCTGAAATCTGCCCACTCGAATAATCGCCATGATAATTTAAAAAACCACCAATTGTACTTAAAAAACGCTTACATGCATTACGCCCAGAAAGATTAGCTCCTGTTGTACCTGAACCATATTGGTAATAAATTGCCTCATTGCCATACTGATTAATGGTATATTTAAGTTTATTGGCTAGTAGACTAATGGCTTGATCCCATGAAATACGTTTAAATTTACCTTCACCACGTTTACCAATGCGCAGCATAGGATACTTTAAACGTTCAGGATCATAAGTTCGCCAACGAACAGATCTACCACGAAGACAAGGGCGAATTTGATGCAAGCCAAAAACGGAATCATCAATCCCATCTTCTGATGATATTTTAGTAATAATATCGTTTTTGACATGAACTTTTAAAGGACAACGGCTACCACAGTTTACTAAACAAGCACTATAAACAATCTTTTCTTCATCTGTGGAATTAGTAAGGATTATCTTACTTCTAGCATTGGTGTTTGGCTCTGCATAGACAAAAGGCAATTGTATATTATTCGTTAGTACAGATACACCTGCTATAGTTAATGATTTTTGTAAAAAATTACGTCGGGTTATTTTATTTTGTAGTTTACTCACATTATTCCCTGATATAAATATGGGATTTGTTGATAATAATACTAAAAAAGAAATAAACAAACTAAAAACGAAAACTGTTTAAATTAATAAGAATCGAATGAAACGATGATTAAATAGATAGCTGTTAGAATTATAATAAGATTAAATCCCATAAAGCGATTTCGGGGAAAACGCTTTATGAGTTTTTAACGGGTTATTCTAACCATAAAGTGTAAATAATCCAGTGTTTTCTAAAAGTCACTCATCCAAGTAAAACAAGCAACCCTGTCACTAGAAGGGTGATTGAATAGAAAATCTACATCACCAAATTGAGCGAAAACATTATATCTTTTACCCTGAGATTCATTAATTACCCAATAGTCGCCAAAATCCCAACCTGCATCACGATAATCATAAATAATTCCCCATTCATTAAACAATCCTCCAACCCATTTATTATTAGAAGAATTCCAATAACTAATTCTGCGTTGATACGTATTGCCTTGTCCTGGCACCCCAAAGTTCCAACCAAAACCATTTGCGTTTGTATAATCTTGTACTTCAGGGACAAAATACGTTTGTGGTGAAGAAAGATTTTTACAAAACGAAAGCGCATTATTGAAATTTTGACCTGTATCCCCTGATTTTACGATAAACCAATGCTCTATTTTAAATTGATAAATCAAGTTTTTTTTTGCTTTATCACTATAAAGTTCAAATCTTGCTGGGTGAAACGTTTTATTTATCGAATTCTGTGTTGGTCCTTTTAAGGTTATCCGAACAATATTACCCTCTAATGCATTATTTTCAGCTGACAATGATAGCGTAATCCCCTTACCTAATACTGGATTTACTTTATTACCATTAATAGCAATCATTTGCCTTGCTGTCATACCTTCAAGTATTAATTTAAAATATAAATTATTTGCTCCAGTTGTAGGGAAATTCTTTGATGCATTGCCAAGGTCTTGTACTTTAAATCCATGATTTGGATCCCATTGTTCCTCTGGACCAGCATATTCGTTCGTACCATAGTTTAAATTAGGTTGAGCATAACACACTAAAGGTTTATCAATATTTGGTTTGATGTAATATGAGTGACTAGCCCCAGTGAATCGACTTTCGTGTGGTATACCGTACGTTGTCCATAACCTAGCATTCGTTGCTGTTAATGTTAGTTTATAAGGTGAATTACAAATATTTAATGGCTTATTTGGTTGTTTTTTTACCTCATTAGTAATATCTTTACCATTTTTGTCTTGCCATTTAATCGTTAATTGACCAGTTGCACTGATGCTACCATCCCCGTCATCATCTCGACCATAATTATATGGCGCATTAACCAAATTAGTTAACGAAACTTCAGGATAATTTGAAACAGGCACTATGGTTTGAATATCAGCGAAAGTGTCGGTTATATTTGGCATTTCTATTGGGTTATCTGTACTTGAGGTATCCACCTTTGCATTTGGGTAAAGAGCGCTATTTATACCTGATGGTATATAGCTACTATTTGGTAAATTGATGCCTAATAATCCTTCAATACTCGTTACCTTGGTCGCTCCACCATCAAACGTTAAATATGGTGCACTACCCTGTATTACTTTATTGGTCGTTGCTGATAAAGCGATTGAGTTATTAGCAGGTAAAAGAAGATAAATGCAAGTAAATAGAGTTAAACGTAAAGAAAAAAATTTTAGAAATGAGAGAAAGCGTTTACATGGAGTATAAAATAGCTGTGACTGACAATTAAAAAGCAATGATCTTAGAGAAATTAAATTTTTTGGTTGTTGAAAAGTATGATTAATCGACATTATACCATTACCTATTCTATTTTGTGAACTTATGATTATTTTAAAAAATTAAATAGTTGAGTTATTATTGACCATTAATTAATGGTGTTTCTGTAGTATTAATGTGTAAAATATCGCCCATAAAGAGGGCGTTGCTTTAATTTTAAACAAAAAATAATTTTATTTAAAGATAAAAAACATTAACTTTTATTAATATTTGTTAAGATTTGTTAAGAGTGTTGATTTTGTTATAGACTATATTGACAATGTAAAACGAAAAATAAATACAACACTTGCTCTAGGTATTAAATTATCAACCGTAATTCACAATTAAAAATACATTATGAATTTATTTGCACATAGAGATTTTAGGTATAAAAATCAATTAAAGGACAGTGCCAACGATTTACTCTCAATAAGTTTCCATCTTAATCATTATGATTAATTTATTATGATAAATACAGTTTAGCATTGCAAATCAAGCCCCTTCACCATTGACCTTGGTCTTATTGAACAAAGATTGGTATAATAGCCGTCATTTATTCGAATAAATAGAAAAACTATGTCACAATCTACTTATAATGCCGTTGATATTGAAGTCTTAAAAGGGCTTGATCCTGTTCGTCATCGTCCTGGAATGTACACTGACACAAGCCGACCAAACCATTTAGGGCAAGAAGTCATTGATAACAGTGTTGATGAAGCTATCGCAGGTCATGCTCGTAAAGTTAAGGTTACCCTTTTTCAAGATAATTCACTAGAAGTTATCGACGATGGGCGAGGAATGCCGGTTGATATTCACCCTGAAGAAGGTGTACCAGCGATTGAATTATTGCTTTGTCGTTTACATGCTGGCGGAAAGTTCTCGAACAAAAATTACCAATTTTCAGGTGGCTTACATGGTGTAGGTATTTCGGTAGTCAATGCATTATCAAAACGTGTTGAAGTTACAGTTCATCGTGATGGACAAGTGTACGAAATAGCTTTTGAAAACGGTAATAAAGTTGAAGATCTGCATATTACGGGCACTTGTGGTCGTCGTAATACAGGTACCAAAGTTCATTTTTGGCCTGACGAAAAATATTTTGATTCGCCTAGATTTTCTGTCCCACGCTTATCACATCTACTAAAAGCTAAAGCGGTGCTTTGCCCTGGCCTTGAAATTATTTTTAAAGATGAAATCAATAATACCGAACAACGTTGGTGTTATGAAGATGGCCTAAAAGATTATCTAATGGAATCTGTCAGCGGTTACTCTCTTTTACCTGAAACGCCTTTTACAGGTAATCATACTGGCGAAACAGAAGCTGTAGAATGGGCACTGCTTTGGATGCCAGAAGGTGGAGAATTATTAACTGAAAGTTACGTTAACTTAATCCCAACCGTACAAGGTGGCACCCATGTTAATGGTTTACGCCAAGGATTATTAGACTCAATGCGTGAGTTTTGTGAGTTTCGCAATTTGTTACCACGAGGACTAAAATTAACCGCCGATGATATATGGGAACGCTGTGCCTATGTTATTTCAGTCAAAATACAAGAGCCTCAGTTTGCGGGTCAAACTAAAGAGCGCTTATCATCGCGCCAAAGTGCGGCATTTGTTTCGGCTATTGTGAAAGATGCATTTAGTCTTTGGTTGAATCAAAATGTACAAATAGCCGAATTACTAGCTGAAATGGTAATTTCAAGTGCACAAAAACGCTTAAAAGCGTCCAAAAAAGTCATTCGAAAGAAATTAACCAGTGGTCCTGCATTACCAGGCAAATTGGCCGATTGCTCATCACAAGACTTAAGTCGTACTGAACTTTTTTTAGTGGAAGGAGATTCTGCGGGAGGTTCGGCTAAACAAGCGCGAGATCGTGAATATCAAGCCATTATGCCTCTTAAAGGCAAAATTTTAAATACATGGGAAGTCTCGTCCGATGAAGTACTAGGCTCACAAGAAATCCATGATATTTCTGTTGCTATCGGTATCGATCCAGATAGCGATGATTTAAGCCAATTACGTTATGGTAAAATCTGTATTTTAGCCGATGCCGACTCAGATGGACTACATATTGCAACATTACTTTGTGCTTTATTTGTTCGGCACTTTCGTACGATGGTTGAACATGGGCATGTCTTTGTTGCTATGCCGCCGCTTTACCGCATCGATTTAGGAAAAGAAGTTCATTACGCCCTAGATGAAGAAGAAAAAGAAGGCATTTTAGAACAGCTTAAACGTAAAAAAGGCAAGCCCAATGTGCAGCGCTTTAAAGGTCTAGGTGAAATGAATCCACTACAACTACGCGAAACAACAATGGATCCCAATACGCGTCGTTTAGTACAGCTTTCGCTTGATGATGCTGAGCAAACGATGGCATTAATGGATATGCTACTTGCTAAAAAACGCTCAGAAGATCGTCGCGAATGGTTACAAGAAAAAGGCGATCAAGTTGAACTTGATGTCTAATAAACTGAATGATTTAGAGGAACAATAATGAGTGAGATAACTCATGACGGAGTAGAAATCCAGTCGTTACGCACTTTTACCGAAAGCGCCTATTTAAACTACTCAATGTACGTCATTATGGATCGTGCATTGCCATTTATTGGAGATGGCTTAAAACCAGTGCAACGACGCATTGTTTATGCTATGTCTGAATTAGGACTTAACGCACAAGCCAAATTTAAAAAATCTGCGCGTACCGTCGGGGATGTGCTTGGTAAATATCATCCTCATGGTGATAGTGCCTGTTATGAAGCGATGGTGCTCATGGCGCAACCATTTTCATATCGCTATCCATTAGTTGATGGGCAAGGTAACTGGGGGGCTCCTGATGATCCTAAATCATTCGCCGCTATGCGTTACACTGAATCACGTTTGTCAAAATATGCCGAACTACTATTAGGTGAACTAGGACAAGGAACGGTTGATTATACGCCTAACTTTGATGGTACTTTACAAGAACCTAAAATGTTACCGGCTAGATTACCCAACATTTTATTAAATGGTACAACAGGTATCGCGGTCGGCATGGCAACTGATATACCGCCTCATAACCTCCGTGAAGTCGCGAATGCGGCAATTATGCTTGCTGATAACCCCAATGCGACGCTCAACGAAGTAATGGCTCACATACAAGGCCCCGATTTCCCAACAGAAGCTGAAATTATTACTTCACCAGAAGACATAGCGAAAATCTATAAAACGGGGCGTGGTTCAATCCGTATGCGTGCTGTTTGGAAGAAAGAAGAAGGTGATATTGTAATTACAGATCTGCCTCATCAAGTTTCGGGTGCTAAAATCTTAGAACAAATAGCTTCTCAGATGCGAGCCAAAAAACTACCTTTAATTGAAGATTTACGTGATGAGTCTGATCACGAAAATCCAACTCGTCTGGTCATTGTGCCACGTTCAAATCGAGTAGATTTAGAGCAAGTGATGAATCATCTATTTGCCACAACCGATCTCGAAAAAAGTTATCGGGTTAATATGAATATGATTGGGCTTGATAATCGCCCATCAGTAAAAGGCTTAGTTGAAATTCTTACTGAATGGTTAGAGTATCGAAAAAATACTGTCACTCGACGTTTAAATTACCGTTTAGATAAAATATTAAAAAGACTCCATATTCTCGATGGCTTATTAATTGCCTTTTTAAATATCGATGAAGTCATCGAAATTATTCGTCACGAAGATGAGCCTAAACAAGAATTAATTAATCGTTTTGCTTTAACTGAAATTCAAGCCGAAGCGATTTTAGAGTTAAAACTTCGCCATTTAGCCAAACTTGAAGAGATGCGCATTAAAGGCGAACAAAGTGAGCTTGCAAAAGAGCGTGATCATCTGCAAGCTTTGTTAGCTTCGCCTAAAAAATTGAGTAATTTAATTAAAAAAGAGCTAAAAGAGGATGCTGAAAAATATGGTGATGACCGTCGTTCTCCAATTGTTGAGCGCAGTGAAGCTAAAGCTATTAGTGAACAAGAGTTAACACCATCTGAACCTGTTACTGTCGTTTTATCTGAAATGGGTTGGGTAAGAACAGCAAAAGGTCATGATATTGATCCTGCTGGTTTAAGTTATAAATCTGGTGATAGTTTTAAAGCTGCCGCCAAAGGCAAAAGTAATCAACCTGTTATTTTCATCGATTCAACGGGACGTAGTTATGCTATAGAACCAAACACGTTACCATCAGCACGAAGTCAAGGCGAACCATTAACTGGTAAATTAGCACTACCCGCTGGTGCAACAGTTGAACATGTGCTCATGTCTCAAAATGATGATCAAAAATTATTACTTGCTTCAAGTGCTGGTTATGGATTTATTGGTCAATTTAGTGATTTGATTGCTCGCAATCGTAATGGTAAAGCAATTATTAATTTGCCTAAAGAATCTAAAATATTACCACCAATTGAAATCACATCTGAAGATAGTTTACTACTATCAATCACCAAAGCAGGCCGAATGCTCATATTTCCTGTAAAAGATTTACCTGAACTTGCTAAAGGTAAAGGAAATAAAATAGTATCACTTTCAGGTGCTGATGACTGCCTTGCTTATACTATATTAATTACACAAGACACTTCAATAACGTTATATGTTGGTAAACGCAAACTTACATTATATCCTGCTGATTTACAAAAATTTAAGGCAGAGCGAGCACGAAAAGGTACACCGTTACCAAGAGGTTTACAAAAGATAGATAAAATAGAGGTGAACGAATAATATGTCTTTTATCTGGGCAATAATTGCAGGCTTTGTTTTGAGCACTGTATTAAAAACAGGATGGGGATTTATTCTTGGGCTTTTTGTTGGACCAATGCTTTACCGCACGTTTTGTAATAAATTGACCGAACAAAGAACACAAGCAAATCCAACACTTTATTTAACTGTTGTTTTTGAAGTTCTAGGTCACTTAAGTAAAGCTAAAGGGGTCGTCACACAAGATGATATTAATCTTGCTAGTCAATTTATGGATAGATTACAACTTGACCGAAACGGCCGAAAACTAGCACAAGATTCATTTAATAATGGTAAAGCAAGTGACTACCCACTAAGATCTCGTTTGGCTGAGCTATACGCACAATATCGTTTTCGACGTAATGTGTTAAATATTTTTTGTGAGCAATTGATCCAAGCCGCATTAGTTGATGGCGTTTTAGACGAAAAAGAACAACAAATTTTATTTATTGTGGCTGAAGAATTTAATATTCCACGTCAACAAATGGCAATATATATCCAAATGATGATGGGAAGTTATCACTTCCGTCAAAATGGCTATAGTAACCAACACGGACAACGAGGCCAATACCAACGCAGTAATAATTATGGAAATTATCAAGGTCGCTCACCACAATCCGACCTACAAAATGCTTACAAAATTTTAGGTGTTGCAGCTACAGCTGAAATCTCAGAAATAAAAAGAGCTTATCGTAAATTAATGAATGAGCATCATCCTGACAAGTTAGTATCGAAAGGCTTACCGAAAGAGATGCTTGAAGCCGCCAAAAAACGTGCACAAGAGATTCAAGCGGCCTATGATCTTATCAAAGCATCACGTGGATTTAAGTAGAGACTATCATCATGATGCATTGGCGATCAATTTTACGAATTATCGGTTTATTAGTATCCCTATTATCGATATTCATGTTATTACCAGCACTTGTTGCATTAATCTATCGCGATGGGGCTGGTGCAATTTTTGTTCGCTCTTTTTTTGTTGCCTTAATTTTAGGAATTGCACTATGGTTTCCTAATCGTAATCATCGCCACGAGCTGAGCACACGCGAAGGCTTTTTTATCGTCGTACTATTTTGGGTTGTTCTAGGATCAATTGGCGCTTTTCCTTTTATTTTTGATACACATATTAATTTAAATTTAAATACTGCATTTTTTGAATCATTTTCAAGCTTAACCACAACTGGTGCCACCACAATTGTTAAGTTAGATCATCTACCTAAAGCTTTACTTTTCTATCGCCAATTATTGCAATGGCTTGGAGGAATGGGGATTATTGTGCTAGCTGTTGCTATCTTACCATTACTGGGGGTAGGGGGAATGCAACTTTATCGTGCCGAAATTCCCGGTCCGCAAAAAGACAGTAAAATGCGTCCACGTATTGCTGAAACAGCTAAAACACTTTGGTCAATTTATATTTTGCTAACAACGCTTTGTGCTATTTGTCTCTGGCTGGCTGGTATGAATGTATTTGATGCTGTGTCACATAGTTTCTCCACGATATCAATGGGAGGGTTTTCAACCCATGATGATAATTTAGCCTATTTTAACAGTCCAGTAATCAATTACATCGTCACCCTCTTTTTGATTTTATCTGGTTGTAATTTTGCGCTCCATTTTGCCGCACTAAGTGGCTTTTCGATTAAAGAGTACTGGCGTGATCAAGAGTTCAGAATATTTATATTTATTCTACTGATACTAGTTGCTATCTGCACAATTGTTATTTATTTCTATAAACCACACCGCCTGAGCATTGATAAAATTATTTTACAAGTGGTATCTATATCATCAACAGCAGGCTTTAGTGTCGATGATATCAACACATGGCCATCATCATTACCAATCTTTTTATTGTGTGCTTCATTTATTGGTGGTTGTGCGGGATCAACGGGTGGCGGTTTAAAAGTGGTTCGTGTGTTAATTTTGTTTATGCAAGGCTCACGTGAACTAAAGCGCCTTATTCATCCTAACGCTATTTATACTTTAAAATTAAATAATCGCGTGGTTTCTGAACGCATAATTGAAGCGATTTGGGGATTCTTTTCTGCATATACGTTGGTCTTTTTAGTTAGCTTATTTATTATTATGGCAACAGGCATTGATGCCACTGACTCTTTTTACATAGTAGCATCATCACTTAACAATTTAGGGGTCGGTCTTGGTAGTGTAAGTGATAATTTTGCTAGTGTTAGTGATATAGTAAAATGGGTAATGGTGGTTGACATGTTATTTGGGCGATTAGAAATATTTACCTTACTAGTTTTATTCACACCAACATTTTGGAAAAGCTAAATTTATACTGAAACACATAGTTACCTGAAAGTTTTTAACAAGATATGCAATTTTTATAAATATTTTATTGATTATTTGCTCAATTACAGACAGAATTACAACGCAGCATGTGCTGTATTTATTAGAGGTAATCACCTGACATATGGAATGGATCATGGATCCTACAATCTGGATTGGCTTATCCACTCTGGTTGTACTTGAAATCGTCCTTGGCATTGATAATATTGTTTTTATAGCCATTCTTGCCGAGAAACTTCCACCCCAACAACGAGATAAAGCCCGCGTTACTGGTCTTGCTTTTGCATTAATCACTCGAATTTTATTATTAATGTTTACGGGTTGGTTAGTCACACTCACTACACCGCTATTTTCGATATCCGAGATCAGTTTTAATGCCCGACAACTAATTATGCTAATTGGTGGTATATTCTTGCTATTTAAAGCTACCATGGAGCTCAATGAACGCCTTGAAGGCACATCAAATGAGGATGGTAAACCTAAAAAGACATCCCACTTCTGGACTGTCGTTGCTCAAATAGTTGTACTTGATGCTGTGTTCTCGCTTGATTCTGTCATTACAGCTGTTGGAATGGTCGAACATATCCCAGTGATGATTATTGCCGTTTGTATAGCAATAGGCATTATGATGGTTGCAAGCAAACCATTGGCTAATTTTGTCAACGCCCATCCAACCATTGTGATCCTATGTTTGAGCTTCTTATTAATGATAGGATTTAGCCTTGTTGCCGAAGGTTTTGATTTTATTATTCCAAAAGGTTACTTATATGCGGCGATCGGTTTCTCAATCATGATTGAATTTTTTAATCAATTAGCCATATTAAATCGCCGTAGAGCATTAAATAAAAAACCGCTACGAGAACGAACTGCCGAAGCTATTTTACATCTACTAAAAGGTGATGCTGAGGAAGATCCCGATACTCATAATATTGATATCGTATCTGATGCTAATAAAAAAGTATCAGTGTTTAATCATCAAGAACTCAGCATGGTTGAACGAGTACTTGGACTTGCACAGCGTTCGGTCAGTAGCATTATGACATCTCGACTTGATGTTGATATGATCAATATTAATGACGATCGTGATGTTATAATAAAAGAAATCTTTGATAATCCCCATTCTCGTTTAGTTGTCACTGATAATGACTCAATTGATGAGCCTTTAGGCATTATCCAAGTTAATGACCTTTTAAAAGATGTGCTACAAAGCAAAGCACCGATCGATATACACTCACTAATCAAACAACCTTTAATCTTTCCAGAAACCGTATCGTTACTGGTTGCATTAGAACAATTTAAAAAGGCCAAAACTCATTTTGCTTTTGTGGTTGATGAATTTGGTTCAATGCAAGGGGTTGTTTCGGTAACGGATATTATCGAAACCATTGCTGGCGATTTCCCAACAGAAGAAGAGGAAATTGATGCTAAACATGATATTCAATGTCTAGATGATAATAGCTGGATTGCTAATGGTTATATTCCAGTTGAAGAGCTAGTCCGTTTTGTACCAATACCGATTGATGATAAACGTGAATATCATACCCTAGCAGGGTTATTAATGGAAAAAGCTCAACATTTACTCAATGTTGGCGAAACCTTGCAAATTGGCGATTATTTATTTGAAGTAGCTGAAATAGAAAGTCATAGAATTCTTAAAGTAAAAATCACGTTAAATAAACCTGATTCTGTAGCATTATAATACAGCAAAGAGAAATAACTAGAATAACGCTTGACCAAAATAAATAACTAGCAATAATTGACGCTGAAAAATTTTTGTTTATTTGAAGGTGCGGAGTAAATACTCCTCATCTTTTTTATTTTTCCCCTTTAGTAAAAAAATAGGTAAAACTGTTTATAAACTTTTACTCTTACTTATCAATCTAAATTAGGCCTAAACTTATGAAGTCAATATTCGAAAAAACCTTTCAATTGAAAGAGAAAAAAACAACTATCGGTACTGAAATTATCGCTGGTTGTACTACCTTTTTAACAATGGTTTATATCATCTTCGTGAATCCTTCCATCTTATCAGCAACAGGTATGGATACTTCTGCTGTTTTTGTTCTAACTTGTATCGTAACAGCCTTTGCTACCATTTTAATGGGGCTATTTGCCAATTTACCAATTGCATTAGCACCTGCCATGGGGCTTAACGTCTTTTTTGCCTATGGCATATGTGGGGCAATGGGCTATTCTTGGCAAATTGGTATGGGAGCGATATTTTGGGGTTCTTTAATCTTTTTTGCGTTATCACTATTTAAAGTTCGTCACTGGTTAATTGAACATATTCCACAATGTTTGCGTGTAGGTATTAGTGCAGGTATTGGACTATTTATTGCTTTTATGGGATTTCAAAATATGGGCATTGTAGTCGCTTCTCCTTCCACACTATTAACTATGGGGAATATCTTATCGCTTAAAGTCCTATTAGGATCACTAGGTTTTTTTATCATTGTTATTTTAGCGGCTCGTAACTTTCATGCAGCAGTATTAATTTCAATTTTAGTTGTAACTTTATTAGCACTATGGCTCGATCCAAATATCAGTTACCAAGGTATTATATCTATGCCACCAAGTGTAACTAGCGTTGTTGGTCATGTAGATTTAGCTGGCTCGCTTAATATCGGTATCATGGGCGTTATTTTTTCAATAATGATTGTCAGCTTATTCGACTCATCAGGCACTATTTTAGCACTAACAGATAAAGCAGGCATTAGTGACGAAAAAGGTCGATTCCCCAAAATGCGTCAAGCGCTGTTAATTGATAGTTTTAGCTCCTCTTTAGGTGGATTATTTGGTACATCATCAGTGTTAACCTATATTGAAAGTTCTGCAGGTATCTCTGTGGGTGGTCGAACAGGATTAACCGCAGTAGTAGTTGGACTATTATTCTTATTGGTAGCCTTTTTCTCGCCACTGGCACATTTAGTACCTACCTATGCAACATCAGGCGCACTTATCTTTGTTGGGATCTTAATGGTTTCCAGCCTAGTTAAAGTTAACTGGTCTGACTTAACAGAGGCAACACCCGCTTTTATTACAGCAATTATGATGCCATTTGCCTTTGCAATTACTGAAGGGGTTGCACTAGGTTTTATCTCTTATGTAGTGTTAAAAACCTTTACTGGCAAATTTAAACAATTAAATCTTTGTGTAATAATTTTTGCTTTACTATTTGCTTTAAAATTTATTTTTATTGATCATCATTAAAAATCTCCCCATCGTTACTTACGATGGGAAGATTTTTTAAGAAATTAACACATTGGATACTTATGGTTAATATAAAGGATCAACTCCACTTAGCTCTCTAATGATGAAATTTCCTGTTTTTCCAACGTCTAGTGTTGTTTTTAGCCATGGCAAAATTGTATGCATTTGTTCGTGTAATTTCCATGGTGGGTTAATTACTATCATCCCTGATGCTGTCATGCCTTTTTGGTTATTATCAGGCTTTATTGCCAGCTCAAATTGTGAAATTCGTTTTATGCCTAAGTTAACAATATTATCAATCATTTTTTGAGTTTGTGTACGAGATACCACAGGATACCAAATTAAGTAAACACCTGTTGCAAAACGTTTATATGCTTCAAATAATGCTGCAGGGATTTTTTGATAATCGTCTTTAATTTCATAAGAAGGATCAATCAATATTATTCCACGACGAGATAGTGGAGGTAACTTTGATTTTAATTGGGAAAATCCATCTTCACGTAAAACTTTTGTTCGTTTATCTTTACTAAATTCTTGTTTTAATAAAGGGTAATCAGTTGGGTGTAACTCTGTAAGGTTGAGCTTGTCTTGTTCACGTAATAATTGCTTCGCAATTAATGGTGAACCAGGATAATATTTTATTTCCTCAAAAGGATTATAGCGTCTTAGTACCGATATGTATGTATTAAGCAATTCAGGAATATTAGATTGTTGCCATAGTAAATTAATTCCTGATAAATATTCACCCGTTTTTTCTGCATGCTCACTTCTTAATAGATATCGTCCAGCCCCCGAGTGTGTATCTAAATATAAAAAAGGCTTTTCTTTTTCCTTTAATGATTCAATACATAATGTTAAAACAATATGTTTTAATACATCTGCATGATTTCCTGCATGGTAACTGTGGCGGTAGCTTAGCATAGGGAATCTACTCTCTTTTTTTCATTTTTTTGCATATAAAAGGTTATTAAGGATAAACAAAGAAGACAAGGAATTTCCATTAATTCTTCAATGAGATCTTTTCGCTCTTTTGTTATAACTAGAAATTCATGTCCAATACGGCGATGTTCAGCAATATCAGCTATACCTAAGAATAAAAAAGCAAAGAATATATGCCAAAATGGTATTTTTTCGTATTTGTAGCGACGAGCAATTTCTCGGCGAATCGTGGGTAAAAATATACTTAGTATTGGGATCGCTATTAATATACTAGCAATGATTTTATAATAGAAACGAGGTACCTCAGGGAAAAAGTCTCTTCCCCAACTAATTCCTCGACCAAAAAGCATAAACCACCAGAAAATTGTCCAAATCCAAAATCTATAAAGCTCAGAATGTTCAGATACTCGTTTTGCATAATAATAGGTATAACAGCACATAAATAATAAGAAGAGAGATTGAATATGTTCAATCACTACAACCGTCATTCCATTGTATAAAGGTATGAACCAATTTCCCGTAATATATAGGATAATGCCAAGAGTGAGAATTAATAACGAACTTTTGTAAAAATGAAAATCTAACTTACACATATAATATCTTAGTACTAAATGGCACTTTTAAGTTTGAGTATAGTACCGCATTTACGACATAAATAACTAGTTTTATTATTTTGAATTTTGTTGTGTCTGATTGAGGTTAATTGATGTTGTTGACAACTGCAGTAGTATAAATAAGTATTGCGTTGAATAGGAAAACGGTGAGTTGTTGCAGGGATTTTTCCTAATATTTCTGACATAATATATTGCCATTCTTTACCATGTGGTTTTACTTTGCCAAACTCTTTAAAGACAATGAGATGTGCTAATTCGTGAGGCACAACTTCCTCAATAAATTGAGTACCATTATCTAGCAACATAATCGAATTAAGTTGAATTTCCCAACGTGTTAAAAAGGCACTACCAGCAATACTGCCTTTGGGTTTATAAATGATCTTAGGCTCTTTATATTGGGAATGTAGACGTTGATTGGCTTGCATTAAGTGAGTTCTTAAACAAGCCATAGTTTGATTATGTAAATAAATTGGTATGCGTTTATAGTCCTGCTGCATCACGTAGTAGTGCCGCTTTATCAGTTTTTTCCCAAGGGAATATATCTCGACCAAAATGACCGTAACTTGCAGTTTGTTGATAGATCGGTTGAATTAGCTCAAGCATTTGGATCAATCCATAAGGTCTTAAATCAAAGAAGTCTTTGATAAGCGATACAATTTTATCGTGATGGATTTTTTCTGTGCCGAAAGTATTGACATAGATTGATGTAGGATTGGCAATACCAATTGCATAAGATATTTGTAATTCACATCTGTCAGCAAGTCCTGCAGCAACAATATTCTTTGCAACATAGCGTGCGGCATAAGCTGCTGAGCGGTCAACTTTTGAAGGATCTTTTCCAGAAAAGGCACCACCACCATGACGAGCTGCTCCACCGTACGTATCGACAATGATTTTGCGTCCAGTTAGTCCACAGTCTCCCATAGGGCCACCAATAACAAAACGTCCAGTTGGATTAATAAAGTATTTTGTTCTAGGTGTTAACCATTCGGCTGGCAATGTCGGTTTAATGATTTCTTCCATGACGGCTTCATGTAATGCTTTTTGCTCAATACCTTCTGAATGCTGAGTTGATAGAACGATTGTATCAACACCTTTTATCCGACCGTCTTGGTAAATTAATGTTACTTGGCTTTTTGCATCAGGTCTTAACCAAGGAAGTGTACCATTTTTTCTAACTTCTGCTTGGCGGCGCATTAAGTCATGAGCATAGCTTATAGCAGCAGGCATTAGATTTGGCATTTCATTGGTAGCATAACCAAACATAATACCTTGGTCACCAGCACCTTGCTCTAGAGGATCGTTTCGATCAACTCCTTGATTGATATCCGGAGATTGTTTACCAATAGCATTAAGCACCGCACATGAATTTGCATCAAATCCCATTTCTGAACTGGTATATCCAATATCATTAATTGTTTTTCGAGTTAATTCTTCAATGTCTACCCAAGCTGAAGTAGTGATTTCACCGCCAACTAAGGCCATACCAGTTTTTACATATGTTTCGCAAGCAACACGCGCTTTCGGATCTTGTTTTAAAATTGCATCAAGTACAGCATCAGATATCTGATCGGCAATTTTATCTGGATGACCTTCTGAAACAGATTCTGAAGTAAATAGAAACTCTGACATAGAATACCCTCTTAACTTATTCTTGCACAATATTCGAAATATAATATTTAGCTTTAGTAAGTATTTATTTTAGCAGTTTTACCGTCTAGACGTCTAGTTTATAATTTATGGAACTAAATGCAACATTAGCTTGGGTAAAATACTTGCATTAATTTTTAATCAATTTACGATATGACGCGTTTCTAATTTATTATTTAATATCCTATAGCTAAAATGAATATCGTAAAACAATCTCCTTCAGTGTTAATATTTGATTCAGGTATTGGTGGTTTATCTGTTTATAATGAAATTTACAATAAACTACCTAATGCACACTATATCTATGTATTCGATAATGAGATGTTCCCTTATGGTGATAAATCATCAGAGTTTTTAATTAATAGAGTGAACTCTGTCATTGAGGCTGTTACTAAATTTTATCCAATTGATTTAGCAGTTATTGCTTGTAATACAGCTAGTACTATTTGTTTACCTAGTTTGCGCGCTAAATTTTCTTTCCCTATTATTGGTGTTGTACCAGCGATTAAACCAGCTAGCTTACTTACTAAAAATAAATGTATAGGATTATTAGCAACAAAGGCAACAGTTGAAAGAACTTATATAACCGATTTAATACAGCAATTTGCTTCGCATTGTACTGTTAAAATGTTAGGTTTATCGGAATTAGCACTTATAGCCGAAAATAAATTACAAGGCATTAATGTAGATATGAAACAGTTAAAAGAACTAATGCAACCTTGGCTTGGGTTACAAACAATCCCTGATACAATAGTACTAGGTTGTACGCATTATCCTTTTATTAAGACAGAATTACAGACGCTTTTTCCTCAGGCGAGCCTAATAGATTCAGGTTATGCGATTGCGACAAGAGTCTGTAATTTACTAAATGATAAATATAATCTGGACCAAATAATTCCTTCTGCGTCCAAAAATATTGTATTAAGCACAGTTTATACTCAGCCTGTAGAAAATTTGATTAAAAAATTATCTGATTACAATCTAAATAAATATCAAAACATTAAAGTTCAGTAAGATTAAAACTTGCGCGACCAGATGGCTATTTTATCTTTTTTGCTTGCTAAAAAAAAAGAAGCCCTTATAATGCGCACCCACTGACACGCAGTCAGCGACAAGCAGACGGAAAGTTAGTGATTAAGTGAGATCAAAAATTTTAAAAAAAGATCTTGACGAATAAAAAAGGTTAGCGTAGTATACGCAACCCTTGAGACAGCGAGATAAATCAACAAAAGGTTGATAAGGAACATAAGCTGTCAGCTCTTTAAAAATAAGAAACAGACAATCTGTGTGGGCACTTGCGAGACGAAAGATTAAAGTCTACGGACTAAAAAAATTAAGTCTTGATAAGTGACACTGAAGATTCATTTGAATATGTCAGAGACAGTTATTGAGCATCAAACTTTAAATTGAAGAGTTTGATCATGGCTCAGATTGAACGCTGGCGGCAGGCTTAACACATGCAAGTCGAACGGTAACATGAGTGCTTGCACTTGATGACGAGTGGCGGACGGGTGAGTAAGGTATGGGGATCTGCCGAATGGAGGGGGACAACAGTTGGAAACGACTGCTAATACCGCATAAAGTTGAGAGACCAAAGCATGGGACCTACGGGCCATGCGCCATTTGATGAACCCATATGGGATTAGCTAGTTGGTG
>NZ_LZHR01000102.1:0-2299 GCF_001690675.1 Gilliamella sp. Occ4-3 | reverse complement strand
AGCTTTTTTGGTTATCACTTGCCCTAGGACCCGTTAACGTAACGCGCATTACCTCTACTGAATGATTGGATATCCAATTATCGCCTGCATTTGGTAACGTCCTTGTCACAGTAGCTGTTATTCCCCCATGTGTAACAGGAGTCCAAGTCAACTGACTACCTCCACCTATGTCTAAATCAAAGTACAAACCATCTGCACCTGTTGTCGGAAAATTTAATTCGTAAAATGTTGGATTAGTTGATTGAACTAGAAATCCTTTAGTTGGATTCCAAATATTAGCTGGACCAGCGTAATCACCTGCACCATAGGTTAGATTTGGTCTTACATGACAGATTTTAGGAGGTAAATTTGGGCTGATGTAGTACTCCACCGATTGACGGTGGAAATAATTTGTATCTGGTACACCGTACTGTGTTTTTAAAGACCCCTCTGTACTACTTAATATCACCTTATAAGGTGCTTTACAAATATCTAAAATATCATTACGACTAACAGCATTACCATTTTTATCGGAAAAATAAGCAGATAGATTTCCTTTTGCGGTTACGCCATTTATTCCCTGACCATCACCATCATCATCGCCCCAATAATGATAAGTGTTCACTATATCATTTAAACTGACTGAATCAACTGATGAGGGAATCAACATGTGAATATCACTTAAAGTACTTCCTTTAGGTAAAGTTATTGGATTTGTTACGCTTGATGTATTGGTTGATGGAGTAACTATTGTTCCATCCAATAGAGTGATATTCAATAAATCATCGGTTGTGATCGCTTTAGTTTTACCACCATCAAATGTTAAATATGGTGCACTACCTTCTATAACATTACTAGTATGCGCAGTTAATGCCTGCAAATTAGGCGAATACGGCAATAACAACAATGGCACTAATATCAACGTTTTTTTTGTAGATAATTGTATGGATAATTTCGATGCTAAAAATGAAGTAAGTGTAAAAACTCGTCTAACGTGGTTATTTAATAAATTTAAGACATAGGTTTGCCAGTGCTGGTGTCTGGTGTTGATAAGTATACTGCATAACATCCCTTTTGTAAAGTAATATATTGTTTTATTTTATTTTTTTAACGATCTATAATCTATAAAATATAGCTGAATTAATTCTAATTTTTAAAATTATAATGTTTAAAAAAAATTTGGCTACATTTTTAACTAAAAATTTTGTTAAGATTTATTAAGATACTTGATTTTGTTTTTGGATGTGCTGAGTTTTTATCTTGTGATAAAACACACTCGGCTCAATAAAACAGAGTATTATAAGAAAAATGAAAAATAGAAGAATTAAATTCCATTAACTCTTTTCCTTCATCAGGATGTGCCGTCACCTAAGCGAAATTAGCACGCCAAATAATAATGTTTGGTAAAGTATTGATATAAATGTTATTTCTTTCACAAAAAACCTGGATTCAAACATGAAGTGCAATTTTAAACACGGTGGAGTGAAGAAAGTAGAAAGGTGATTTATACTAGCACCTTCGCACCACCACAGTTTGGAGATTGCTATGTATTATAATCACCTTTCTAGGAAGGAAAGATACCAGATTTTCGTATTATTACAAGCCGGAAAGAATAAAAAAGAGATAGCCCAGCTGTAAATGCCCCAAACTTAGTACACAACTCACGTAGAAAATTAAGCTGCTTGTTTTAGTGTTTTATACTCAATCGGTGTCATGTTATTTAATGCCTCATGCGGTCTTTCGGTGTTATAAATCGTTAGCCATTCTTCGGTTATTTTCCTTGCTTGTGCTAAGTTGTTAAAAAGATATAAATCGAGTACTTCAGTACGATAGGTACGATTAAATCGTTCAATATAGCCATTTTGATAAGGGCTACCAGGCTGGATATAATCAATGGTTATATTATGTGATTTAGCCCAGTTTATAAAGGTTTTTCCTGTAAATTCTGGCCCATTATCGACCCGTATTTTTAATGGATATCCATGATATTCAGCCAGTTTATCTAAGTAACGGGTAATCCTTCCTGCTGGTAAACTTACTGCAATATCAATCCCTAGCGCCTCACGATTAAAGTCATCGATAACATTGAATGTCCTAAAGCGACGTTGATTACGGCTACTATCACTCATAAAATCCATTGACCAACATTCACCTTGTTTATTAGGCACCAATAGCTTTTCCGGGCATCGTGGAGGAATGCGTTTTTTTCGTTTTACTCTGAGATTAAGCTTTAATTCACAATACACCCGATAAACACGCTTATGGTTCCATTGATAGCCGAGCTTTCTGATACGATTAAAGCATTTAGGAAAGCCCCAGC
>NZ_LZHR01000101.1:0-1517 GCF_001690675.1 Gilliamella sp. Occ4-3 | reverse complement strand
CGGTGGGAAAAGCTACTACAAATAATGAAAAATACCGGCCGAGTTTATAATAAATCCGAGCATCGGATGACGTTTGAAGGGATCCTTTTCCGAATGAGAACCGGTATTCCTTGGCGAGATTTGCCAAAAGAGTTTGGTGAATGGAGCACCGTCTATAGACGATTTAATTTGTGGTCTAAAAAGGGAATATTAGTTAATATTTTCAAACATTTATCACAACTAGCGGATTTTGAATGGGTGTTCCTAGATGGCTCGATTATCAAGGCTCATCAACATAGTACAGGCGCTGCAACGGAGCATTGTGAGCAAATAGGTCAGAGCTGTGGTGGTAATTCAACTAAAATTCATCTTGCGGTTGATAGTGGTGGTTTGCCTATTTGTTTTGAGCTTTCTGAAGGACAACGACATGATATCACTTATGCAGAAAACCTAGTTGAAAAGCTCGATGAAGTCAATACAGTGATAGCCGATAAAGGTTATGACAGCGAGCCTTTTCGGTGCTTTGTTCGTCAAAAAGGCGGACGAACGGTGATTGCTAAACGTAATTATGGTAAGGATATAGATAAAAGCAGTATGGATAGGTGCCTTTATCGCTATCGTCATTTAGTCGAGAATGCCTTTGCTAGAATCAAGCAATATCGTTCAATATCAACTAGATACGATAAGTTAGAAAGGAATTATGCCAGTATGGTATCACTGGCATTTATGTTAATGTGGCTGCCAATGTATTGTTGAGTAATTTATGTACAGCAAAGATCAACAGCCCCTAATAACTTTTGGATCAAACTTAATTTGTACCGCTTCGATGTGCCCTGTTGTGCCTGAGCAAACTTGCTGATAGGTTGGATTGATAACATTCCCCCCAGTATATCCTGCTACAATACTAATAACCCCTTCATACTGATCAAAGGGTTTAACCATACACCAAAAACAACCACCAGCAAATGTTGCTTGTTCATATTGTTGCATAATAACCTCCCACTTAATATGTTAAACAATTCTTCTATTTATTGCTTAACTTCAGCATAATCATTAACACTAAAATACACTGCTTTAAATTAGCATACTACTTGAAAATGTTTAAAAAAACACCATATCATTGGTCAACTATTTCAGTTATAGAAGGATTCATTTATGGCAAGTGGATGGGCGTCTGACGATGCCGTTAATCAACAAATCGAAGGCACTATTGCTGATGCCATCGAAAACGCAAGAAGACAACTCAATCACGGTACAATTAGTGCTCATTTTTGTATTGAATGTGGAGAGCCTATTATAGAAGCCAGAAGGTCAGCATTGCCTGGCGTACAATATTGTTTGTCTTGCCAACAAGAAATCGATAAACAATTAGCTAAAACATCAAGTCTATATAATCGTCGTGGCAGCAAAGATAGCCAACTACGTTAATTTGAAGATACATTTTTAACCAATTGAGCTAAAAGATGGGTGGATTATTACCCACCCTAAGATACAAACAATAGTTATTTTTTACCTTCACGAACAGCGTCATAAGGATA